>NZ_JBQKUM010000012.1:0-73461 GCF_054968605.1 Pseudoalteromonas sp. G5_S1_14_S5
TGCATAAGATTTGACGAACCACTAGTAAAAAGGGCATCATTTGATGCCCTTTTTCTGCGCTAAAAAAAGAGTTGAGCGAATTGGCATCAATTTCAGCTCTTAGTAAAGAACTAAACAGTCTTTTTGACTAAAATGACTGTTAGATGTGTTGTTCTGCAACGCAAAGGAATGTGCCCTGCAACAGCGGGGTTATTGTCGTCTATATTTAAGACTTATCACAGGTTGGTTTTATGAAAGCAAACGCTGAAACTCCTGATAGCTCAAGTGCAGCAGATACAATGAAGTGGGTAGTCGCTTTTGTACTGTTAGCCGCTGCTGTTGTGGGTAATTACCTGTATGGTGAATTGTCTGTTGTAATTCGCGCTGCAGGTGTAGTTGTGCTGATTGCTGCCGCACTAGGCGTTGCAGCAACAACAACTAAAGGTAAAGCTGCGATCGATTTTGCAAAAGAATCTCGTATGGAGATTCGTAAAGTGGTTTGGCCTACTCGCCAAGAAACTATGCAAACTACATTGATCGTTTTAGCTGTATGTATTGTTATGTCTCTAGTGCTTTGGGGAATTGACGGCATTATGGTCCGTTTAGTTTCTCTAGCGACTGGGGTGTAGAGGGTTCTGATTCATGAGTGAAGCTCCAAAAAAACGTTGGTATGTAGTTCAAGCCTTTTCTGGTTTTGAAGGTCGTGTTGCACAATCGCTACGCGAGCATATTAAAATGCACAACATGGAAGAACTATTTGGCGATGTGCTAGTACCTACTGAAGAAGTAGTAGAAATGCGTGCTGGACAACGTCGTAAAAGTGAACGTAAATTCTTCCCTGGCTACGTATTAGTTCAAATGATCATGAATGATGAATCATGGCACTTAGTACGCAGCATTCCGCGTGTTATGGGCTTCATTGGTGGTACCTCTGATCGTCCAGCACCAATCACTGATAAAGAGGCTGATGCTATCTTGAACCGTCTAGAGAAAGCGAGCGAAGCTCCACGTCCTAAGACGATGTTCGAAGCCGGTGAAGTGATTCGTGTTAACGATGGTCCATTTGCTGACTTCAACGGTACTGTTGAAGAAGTAGATTACGAGAAGAGTCGCATTAAGGTATCTGTATCGATCTTTGGTCGTGCAACACCGGTTGAGCTTGAATTTGGTCAGGTTGAAAAACTGGACTAAGACTCGATTAATTGAACTAAGTTGTGGATAACTTATTAGCAACTTGTTCAAAATAAAAGAGTATAAAAAATCACCTTTTTAGGGTTGTTAAAGGCGCGAATTATGATTATAATTCCGCGCCTTTTTGCTTTTTATGGAAGTAAAAAGCGTTAATTGAATTTATGGGGAGCTTGCCTTACGGCTAGCGCATGTACCCAAATATTAGGAAATATCATGGCTAAGAAAGTTGAAGCTTATATCAAACTGCAAGTTGCAGCTGGTATGGCAAACCCGTCGCCACCGGTTGGTCCTGCTCTAGGTCAACACGGTGTTAACATCATGGAATTCTGTAAAGCGTTCAACGCAAAAACAGAATCTGTTGAGAAAGGTCTACCGACTCCAGTAGTTATTACTGTATACAACGACCGTTCTTTCACGTTCGTAACTAAGACTCCACCTGCTGCTGTTCTTCTTAAGAAGGCTGCTGGCGTTAAGTCTGGTTCTGGTCGTCCAAACACTGAAAAAGTGGGTACTGTAACTGACGCTCAAATCCAAGAAATCGCAGAAACTAAAGCTGCTGATATGACTGGTGCTGACATCGAAGCAATGAAGCGTTCAATCGCTGGTACTGCTCGTTCAATGGGCCTAGTGGTAGAGGGTTAATAAGATGGCAAAACTTACTAAGCGTATGCGCGTAATCCGCGACAAAGTTGACGCGACTAAAGAATACGAAATCAACGAAGCTGTTGCACTTCTTAAAGAGCTAGCTACTGCTAAATTCGTTGAGTCTGTAGACGTTGCTGTTAACCTAGGCATCGATGCTCGTAAATCTGACCAAAACGTACGTGGCGCAACTGTGCTACCTCACGGTACTGGCCGTGAAATCCGCGTTGCTGTGTTCACTCAAGGTGCAAACGCAGAAGCAGCTAAAGAAGCTGGCGCAGATGTTGTTGGTATGGAAGATCTTGCTGAGCAAGTGAAGAAAGGCGAAATGAACTTCGACGTTGTTGTTGCTTCTCCAGATGCAATGCGTGTTGTTGGTCAACTAGGTACTATCCTAGGTCCACGCGGCCTTATGCCAAACCCTAAAGTTGGTACTGTAACTCCTAACGTTGCTGAAGCTGTTAAGAACGCTAAAGCTGGTCAGGTTCGTTACCGTAACGACAAGAACGGCATCATCCACACTACTATCGGCAAAGCATCTTTCGAAGCTAACCAGCTTCAAGAGAACCTAGAAGCTCTTCTAGTTGCTCTTAAGAAAGCTAAGCCTTCTTCAGCGAAAGGTACTTTCCTGAAGAAAGTAAGCATCTCTACTACTATGGGTGCTGGTGTTGCTGTTGATCAGGCTAGCCTGAACACTCAAGCAAACTAATTTGCTTAGGCGCAGATTTAGTGTATACTTCTGCGCCTAATATTTGTGGTTGGGTGATTTGAAGCAATTCAAATTATCTATCCCAAGACCGTAGGCGCTGTACTTTTCGGAGCTTCAGCTTAATAAAACCTACGTAGGCGGTGCCTAATTTAAATGAAGTGATTCATATTTATTAGCATCGTAAACGCTCATTACACAGTGTAATGGGTGCTGTAATCACAACCAGAGGTTAATCCAAATGGCTTTAAATCTTCAAGACAAAAAAGCAATTGTTGCTGAAGTCAACGAAGCAGCTAATGGTGCACTTTCTGCAGTTGTAGCTGATTCTCGTGGCGTTGAAGTTGGCGCAATGACTTCTCTACGTAAACAAGCTCGCGAAGCGGGTGTTTACATGAAAGTTGTTCGTAACACACTAGCACGCCGTGCGGTTCAGGGTACAGACTACGAGTGTCTAACTGACACTTTCACTGGTCCAACTCTGATCGCGTTCTCTAACGAGCACCCAGGTGCTGCAGCGCGTCTTTTCAAAGACTTCGCTAAAGAGAACAAAGATTTCGAGATCAAAGCTGCTGCATTTGAAGGCGCAGTTACTGATGCTGAAGTACTAGCGACACTACCAACTTACGACGAAGCTATCGCACGCCTAATGATGTGCATGAAAGAAGCTTCTGCTGGCAAGCTGGTTCGTACTATCGCTGCACTACGTGACCAAAAAGAAGAAGCAGCGGCTTAAGCCTTGCTTTTCACTGGTTGCAAATTAAACTTATTGTTGACTTAAAAGAGAATTGTTATGTCTATTACTAACGAGCAAATCCTAGACGCAGTTGCAGAAATGTCTGTAATGCAAGTTGTTGAGCTTATCGAAGCTATGGAAGAGAAATTCGGCGTATCAGCTGCTGCTGCAGTTGTAGCTGGTGGCGCTGCTGGCGGCGAAGCTGCTGCTGAGCAAACTGAATTCGACGTTATCCTAACTTCTGCTGGTTCTAACAAAGTACAAGTTATCAAAGCTGTACGTGGCGCAACTGGCCTAGGTCTTAAAGAAGCTAAAGGTCTTGTAGACTCAGCTCCAGCACCTCTAAAAGAAGGCGTTGACAAAGCTGAAGCTGAAGCTCTTAAAGCACAGCTAGAAGAAGCTGGCGCTTCTGTTGAAGTTAAGTAATTATTACTTAATTTCTTAGCCGTAAGGCTAATGGCTGGTGGTTATTTAACCACCGGCCTTTTTGCGCTGTAGGGCTATGACGAATTTTCCGCTGTTTAAGCGTCATAACCCGAGCAAAAAAACAGTCATGTTTTCGATATGATTGTTCACTACATTAAACAGCTGTTAGTCACTACCCCCTCCGAGGAGTGTGTTGGGTAGTTTGGGTCACTTATCAGCGAGCTGAGGAACCCCATGGTTTACTCTTATACCGAGAAAAAGCGCATCCGTAAGGACTTTGGTACTCGTCCACAAGTTTTGGACATTCCATACCTGTTATCGATCCAGCTTGATTCTTTCGATAAATTCATCGAACAGGATCCAGAAGGTCAATACGGTCTTGAGGCTGCTTTTCGTTCTGTATTCCCAATTCAGAGCTACAACGGCAATTCTGAGCTGCAATACGTTAGCTACCGTCTTGGTGAGCCAGTTTTTGATGTTAAAGAATGTCAAATCCGTGGTGTAACTTACTCAAAGCCACTACGCGTTAAACTACGTCTAGTTATCTTTGATCGAGATGCGCCAGCAGGTACTGTAAAAGACATTAAAGAACAAGAAGTCTACATGGGCGAAATTCCGCTTATGACAGACAATGGTACTTTCGTAATTAATGGTACCGAGAGGGTTATCGTATCCCAGCTGCACCGAAGCCCAGGCGTGTTCTTCGACAGTGATAAGGGTAAGACCCACTCATCTGGTAAAGTTCTTTATAACGCACGTGTAATTCCTTACCGTGGCTCATGGTTAGACTTTGAGTTCGATCCTAAGGATAACTTATTCGTACGTATCGACCGTCGTCGTAAGCTACCAGCTTCAATCATCCTTCGTGCACTAGGTAAGTCAACTGAAGAGATCCTAGATCTGTTCTTCGACAAGGTGAACTTCGAAGTGAAAGACCAAACTCTTCTTATGGAGTTGGTTCCTGATCGTCTACGTGGTGAAACTGCGTCATTCGACATCGAAGCAAACGGTAAAGTTTACGTTGAGACTGGTCGTCGTGTTACTGCTCGCCACATCCGTCAACTTGAGAAAGATGGCGTTGAGCACATCGAAGTACCTGTAGAGTACATCGTTGGTAAAGTTGCATCTAAAGATTACATCAACGAAGCAACTGGTGAGATCATCGTTGGCGCGAACCAAGAGATCAGCCTAGAGGCACTTGCTAACCTATCTCAAGCAGGCCACAAAGCTTTAGAAGTACTGTTCACGAATGACCTAGACCATGGTCCATTCATGTCAGACACTCTACGTGCGGATAGCACAGTAGATCGCATCTCTGCATTGGTAGAAATCTACCGCATGATGCGTCCTGGCGAGCCACCAACGAAAGAAGCTGCAGAATCTCTATTCGAAAGCCTATTCTTCTCAGAAGAACGCTACGACCTATCAACTGTAGGCCGTATGAAGTTCAACAGCTCTATCGAGCGTGAAGAAGAAGAAGAGCGCGGTACTCTGGATGAATCAGACATCATCGAAGTGATGAAGAAACTGATCGGCATCCGTAACGGTAAAGGCGAAGTGGATGATATCGACCACCTTGGCAACCGTCGTATCCGTTCTGTAGGTGAAATGGCAGAAAACCAATTCCGTGTTGGTCTAGTTCGTGTAGAACGTGCCGTTAAAGAGCGTCTAAGCCTTGGTGATCTTGATGCAATCATGCCTCAAGATCTAATCAACGCTAAGCCTATCTCTGCTGCAGTTAAAGAATTCTTTGGCTCTTCACAGCTTTCACAGTTCATGGACCAAAACAACCCATTGTCAGAAGTTACGCACAAGCGTCGTATCTCTGCTTTAGGTCCTGGTGGTCTTACTCGTGAGCGCGCAGGCTTCGAAGTACGTGACGTTCACGTAACTCACTACGGTCGTCTATGTCCGATCGAAACGCCTGAAGGTCCAAACATCGGTCTAATTAACTCACTATCTGCATTTGCACGTTGTAACGAATACGGTTTCCTAGAAACTCCGTACCGTCGTGTAGTAGATGGCGTAGTAACAGACGAAGTTGATTACCTGTCTGCAATCCAAGAAGGTCAATTTGTAATCGCGCAGGCGAACACCGTTCTTACTGAAGAAGGTACGTTCGCAGATGAGCTAATCACTGCTCGTCAAAAAGGTGAATCTGGTCTTCACCCACGCGACCACGTTGACTACATGGACGTTGCGACAAACCAAGTAGTATCTATCGCTGCATCGCTTATCCCGTTCCTAGAACACGATGATGCGAACCGTGCATTGATGGGTGCGAACATGCAACGTCAAGCGGTACCAACACTTAAGGCTGATAAGCCTCTAGTAGGTACTGGTATTGAACGTAACATCGCAGTTGACTCTGGTGTTACAGCGGTTGCTAAACGTGGCGGTATGATTCAGTCTGTTGACGCTTCTCGTATCGTAGTTAAGGTTAACGAAGATGAGCTAGTACCTGGCGAAGCTGGTATCGACATCTACAACCTAACTAAGTACACGCGTTCAAACCAGAACACATGTATCAACCAACGTCCTACAGTGCTACCGGGTGAACCTGTATCACGTGGCGACGTACTAGCTGACGGTCCTTCAACAGACCTTGGTGAGCTAGCACTTGGTCAAAACATGCGTATCGCGTTCATGCCTTGGAACGGTTACAACTTCGAAGACTCGATCTTAGTATCTGAGCGCGTAGTTCAAGAAGACCGTTTCACGACTATCCATATCCAAGAACTATCTTGTGTGGCTCGTGATACTAAGCTGGGCTCTGAAGAGATCACAGCTGATATTCCAAACGTAGGTGAGTCTGCTCTGTCTAAACTAGACGAGTCAGGTATCGTTTACATTGGTGCTGAAGTTAAGGGTGGCGACATCCTAGTTGGTAAAGTAACACCTAAAGGTGAAACTCAACTGACTCCTGAAGAGAAGCTACTACGTGCAATCTTCGGTGAGAAAGCATCTGATGTTAAAGATACTTCTCTACGTGTACCAAACTCTGTTTCGGGTACTATCATCGATGTACAAGTCTTCACTCGCGATGGCGTAGAGAAAGACAAGCGTGCACTTGAAATCGAACAGATGCAGCTTAAAGAAGCTAAGAAAGACCTAACTGAAGAGTTCCAAATTCTTGAGGGTGGCCTTCTTAACCGTGTTAAAGCTGTACTTCTGTCTGGTGGTTACTCTGAAGCTAAGCTTGATACGATCGGTCGTAAGCAATGGTTAGAACAAGTTCTAGAAGACGATGCGCTACAAACACAGCTTGAGCAACTTGCTGAGCAGTGGGATGAGCTAAAAGCAGACTTCGATAAGAAGTTTGAAACTAAGCGTCGTAAGATCACTCAAGGTGATGATCTAGCGCCTGGCGTTCTTAAGATTGTTAAAGTTTACCTAGCGGTTAAACGTCGTATCCAGCCTGGTGATAAGATGGCGGGTCGTCACGGTAACAAAGGTGTAATCTCTAAGATTAACCCTGTTGAAGACATGCCATACGATGAGAAAGGTCAGCCTGTAGACATCGTACTTAACCCACTGGGTGTACCATCGCGTATGAACATCGGTCAGATCCTAGAAGTACACTTAGGTCTGGCAGCGAAAGGTATAGGTGACAAGATCAACCAAATGGTTAAGGAACAGCAAGAACTTCATAAGTTCCGTGAGTTCCTACAGAAGGTTTATGATCTTGGTGATACTCGTCAGAAAGTTGATATTGCTGAACTGTCTGATGATCAAGTTCGTACACTGATCAAGAACCTACGTGGCGGTCTACCGATTGCTACTCCTGTGTTCGATGGTGCTTCTGAAACGTTAATCAAAGAACTACTTAAACTGGGCGATCTGCCAGAATCTGGTCAGCTTAAACTGTTTGATGGTCGTACTGGTGACTCGTTTGAGCGTCCTGTAACTGTTGGTTACATGTACATGCTGAAACTGAACCACCTTGTTGATGACAAGATGCACGCTCGTTCTACTGGTTCGTACAGCCTAGTAACTCAGCAACCACTTGGTGGTAAAGCTCAGTTCGGTGGTCAGCGTTTCGGTGAGATGGAAGTATGGGCACTAGAAGCATACGGTGCTGCTTACACGCTTCAAGAAATGCTAACAGTTAAGTCGGATGACGTTAACGGCCGTACTAAGATGTACAAGAACATCGTAGATGGCAACCACAGCATGGAACCTGGCATGCCAGAGTCGTTCAACGTACTGTTGAAAGAGATTCGCTCGCTAGGTATTAACATCGAGCTAGAAGACGAAGAGTAATCCCTTCTTTCTTTCTAGAGAAAAGTGATTATTTGGTTGAAGGTGCTCACTTTTGCGGGTGAGCCCCTTTTAACTCCTTACAGGAGCTGATTGTGAAAGACTTATTAAACTTTCTAAAAGCGCAGCATAAGACCGAAGAATTTGATGCAATCAAAATCGGTCTATCTTCACCAGACATGATCCGTTCATGGTCTTTCGGTGAAGTTAAAAAACCTGAAACGATCAACTATCGTACGTTCAAACCTGAACGCGATGGTCTGTTCTGTGCGCGTATTTTTGGTCCAGTTAAAGACTACGAATGTCTTTGTGGTAAATACAAGCGTCTGAAACACCGCGGTGTTATCTGTGAGAAGTGTGGCGTAGAAGTTACACAAACTAAAGTTCGTCGTGACCGTATGGGCCACATCGAGCTTGCTTCACCAGTTGCTCACATCTGGTTCCTAAAATCGCTACCGTCTCGTATCGGTCTACTAATGGATATCCCTCTACGTGATATCGAACGTGTTCTTTATTTCGAAATGTACGTAGTAACTGAACCAGGTATGACTGATCTAGAAAAATCTCAGATGCTTACTGAAGAAGAGTATCTAGATCGCCTAGAAGAGTGGGGTGATGAATTCACTGCTAAGATGGGTGCAGAAGCGATCAAAGATCTGCTTGCAACAATGGACCTTCATCAAGAAGTGGAAGAAATGCGCGAAGAGTTGGAAACAACTAACTCTGAAACTAAGCGTAAGAAGATCACTAAGCGCCTGAAGCTAGTTGAAGCGTTCATTGCATCGGGTAACGATCCGCAATGGATGATTCTGACTGTACTTCCGGTTCTTCCGCCAGATCTACGTCCTCTAGTACCTCTAGATGGCGGTCGTTTTGCGACTTCAGATCTGAACGACCTTTACCGTCGTGTGATCAACCGTAACAACCGTTTGAAGCGTCTTCTAGAGCTAGCTGCTCCGGACATCATCGTACGTAACGAAAAACGTATGCTGCAAGAGTCTGTTGATGCCCTTCTAGATAACGGTCGTCGCGGTCGTGCAATCACAGGTTCGAACAAGCGTCCTCTGAAATCTCTTGCTGATATGATCAAGGGTAAGCAAGGTCGTTTCCGTCAGAACCTTCTAGGTAAACGTGTAGACTACTCTGGCCGTTCTGTAATCACAGTAGGTCCATACCTTCGTCTACATCAGTGTGGTCTTCCTAAGAAGATGGCACTTGAGCTATTTAAGCCGTTTATTTACAGCAAGCTAGAGACTCGTGGCATGGCTACGACAATCAAAGCTGCTAAGAAGATGGTAGAGCGCGAAGAAGCTATCGTTTGGGATATCCTAGACGAAGTAATCCGCGAACACCCAGTACTACTCAACCGTGCACCTACACTTCACCGTCTAGGTATCCAAGCGTTTGAACCAGTACTAATCGAAGGTAAAGCGATTCAGCTTCACCCACTAGTGTGTGCGGCATACAACGCCGACTTCGATGGTGACCAAATGGCGGTACACGTGCCTCTAACTCTAGAAGCACAGCTTGAAGCACGTACTCTGATGATGTCGACAAACAACATTCTGTCGCCAGCGTCAGGTGATCCGATCATCGTACCTTCTCAGGACGTTGTATTGGGTCTTTACTACATGACTCGTGAAAAGATCAATGTGAAAGGCGAAGGTATGTACCTTGCTGGCCCTGAAGAGGCTGAGAAGGCATACCGTACTAAGACAGCTGAGCTACACGCTCGCGTTAAAGTTCGTATCACTGAGACCGTAGTAGACGAAGATGGTAACAGCACTACTGAAACGAAGCTGGTTGATACAACAGTTGGCCGTGCAATGCTATGGCAAATCGTTCCAGCTGGTCTACCGTTCAGCATCGTTAACCAAAAGCTAGGTAAGAAACAAATTTCTACCCTACTTAACGAAGCGTACCGTAAGCTTGGTCTTAAGGACACAGTAATATTCGCTGACCAAATCATGTACGCAGGTTTTGCATACGCTGCACTTTCAGGTGTTTCTGTAGGTATCGACGATATGGTTGTACCTCAAGCGAAATACGATGAAATTGAATCTGCTGAAGAAGAAGTTCGCGAAATCCAAGAGCAATTCCAATCTGGTCTTGTTACTGCGGGTGAGCGTTACAACAAAGTTATCGATATCTGGGCATCTACGAATGACCGCGTTGCGAAAGCGATGATGGATAACCTATCTTCTGAAACAGTTATCAACCGTGACGGCGAAGAAGAACAGCAAGAATCGTTCAACAGCATCTACATGATGGCCGACTCGGGCGCACGTGGTTCCGCAGCTCAGATTCGTCAGCTAGCAGGTATGCGTGGTCTGATGGCGCGTCCAGATGGTTCAATCATCGAAACGCCGATCACAGCGAACTTTAAAGAAGGTCTAAACGTCCTTCAGTACTTTATCTCAACGCACGGTGCTCGTAAGGGTCTTGCGGATACAGCACTGAAAACAGCGAACTCGGGTTACCTAACTCGTCGTCTAGTAGACGTTGCTCAAGACGTTGTAGTTCACGAACATGACTGTGGCACGCACGAAGGTATCGACATGATGCCTCACATCGAAGGTGGTGACGTTAAAGTTGCACTTTCTGAGCTTGCTCTAGGTCGTGTAGTAGCGGAAGACGTTCTTAAGCCTGGTACTGAAGATGTATTGATCCCACGTAACACTCTGATTGATGAGAAGTGGTGTCAGATCATGGAAGACAACTCTGTAGACCGTATGAAAGTGCGTTCTGTTGTTACCTGTGATGCAGACTTCGGTTGTTGTGCACAGTGTTACGGTCGTGACCTAGCACGTGGTCACCTAGTGAACCAAGGTGAAGCAGTTGGTGTTATCGCTGCACAATCTATCGGTGAGCCGGGTACACAGCTAACGATGCGTACGTTCCACATCGGTGGTGCGGCATCTACTGCAGCAGCAGAGAACAGCATCCAAGCTAAGACAACTGGTACTGTGAAACTTCACAACGCTAAGTTCGTAATCAACAAAGATAAGAAGCTAGTTATCACCTCTCGTGCATCTGAGATGACGATTGTTGATGAGTTCGGTCGCACCAAAGAGAAGCACAAACTTCCTTACGGTTCTGTACTGAGCAAAGCGGACAACGACGCAGTAGAAGCTGGCGAAGTTGTTGCTAACTGGGAAGCGCACACTATGCCAATCATCACAGAAGTGGCAGGTCGCATCCAGTTCGTTGATATGATCGACGGTGTAACTGTTTCTCGTCAAACGGATGATCTAACGGGTCTTTCTTCTTCTGAAGTTACAGACGCAGCGGCTCGTCCAGCAGCAGGTAAGGATATGCGTCCAGCTATCAAACTTGTTGACGAGCAAGGTAACGATGTAATGATCCCTGGTACTGAAATGCCAGCTCACTACTTCCTACCTGGTAAAGCGATTGTAAACATCGAAGATGGTGCTGAAGTTGGCATTGGTGACACACTATCTCGTATCCCTCAGAAATCTGGCGGTAACAAAGATATCACCGGTGGTCTACCACGCGTAGCAGACCTATTCGAAGCGCGTAAGCCTAAAGAGCCTGCGATCCTTGCTGAGCACACAGGTACTGTATCTTTTGGTAAAGAAACGAAAGGTAAGCGTCGTCTAGTAATCACTCGTGAAGGTGGTGACACTTACGAAGAGATGATTCCTAAGCATCGTCAATTGAACGTGTTCGAAGGTGAGAAGGTTGAACGTGGTGATGTAATCGCCGACGGTCCTGAAACTCCACACGATATCCTGCGTCTACGTGGTATCCACGCAGTAACTCAGTACATCGCGAACGAAGTTCAAGAAGTTTACCGCTTACAAGGCGTTAAGATTAACGATAAGCACATTGAGACTATCGTTCGTCAAATGCTACGTAAGTGTACAATCACACATTCTGGTGACTCTCAGTTCCTACCTGGCGAACAAGTTGAGTACCACAACGTGAAGATTGCTAACCGTAAGCTAGAAGCTGAAGGTAAAGAGC
Source organism: Pseudoalteromonas sp. G5_S1_14_S5 (assembly GCF_054968605.1). Lineage (NCBI taxonomy): Bacteria > Pseudomonadati > Pseudomonadota > Gammaproteobacteria > Alteromonadales > Pseudoalteromonadaceae > Pseudoalteromonas > Pseudoalteromonas sp. G5_S1_14_S5. The sequence continues at coordinate 11,928 of NZ_JBQKUM010000012.1, forward strand.
TAGTACGTTTCGAACGTGATCTACTAGGTATTACTAAAGCATCTCTTGCAACTGAGTCATTCATCTCAGCTGCATCGTTCCAAGAAACGACTCGCGTACTAACAGAAGCTGCGGTTTCTGGTAAGCGTGATGACCTTCGCGGTCTGAAAGAGAACGTAATTGTTGGTCGTCTGATCCCAGCTGGTACTGGTTTCGCATACCACCAAGAGCGTCAAGCTAAGCGTGAAGAAGAGCAGGAAGGTCCATCAGCTGAACAAGCTACTGATAACCTTGCAGCACTTCTAAATGCAGGTTTCTCTTCAGAAGAGTAATCTCTAAGAGATAACAAAAAGGCACCTTCGGGTGCCTTTTTTGTATCTGGCGTTTGGGTTATTGGTGTATGGTTTTAGGCGTACTTTTACAGATGCTAGCCGGTGAATCACAAGCATCGGTGGAAAGGCGATAATCAGGATGAGTCGTAGATACGGATTGGTGGTTTGCTGGTGGCACTTAGGCCTCAACAAAGTTGAGTGGGTAGGGGAGCTATAGGCAAAACAAAAAGCTTGCACAGAGGCAAGCTTCTTAAGAGTTCAGTTAACTAGGCGCCTGGTGGAATCGCTAAGCTGTCTGCAATGAGCTGGATAAGACTATCTTCTACTTCAAAACGTACTTCGAGTAGTTCACCTACTTTTGACATATCTCCTTCGAAGTTAGGCAACTCATCATTTGCATTTACTTTAACGTACTTATCATTGAACTCTAGAAGAGGCTCGGTAGTAAGTATGATCTTCGCGTAAGTTGCATCAATCTCGTCATTGGTTTTAAAGCCTGTTGCTTGCCATTTCTTCATGACCATATCGTAGATCTTAAAATGGCCTTCTGAGATATAATCGACAACATGATCGCAGAATGAGCTGATTTCTTTAGGAGAAGGGAGTTCAACAACGTTTGATTGCCCGTTGCTAGCTGGCTGCAAGGCACCTAGCTTGCAATATTCGACAATGAGAGCTTGTCGAGTTTCGAGCCAATGATCGATGACCTCGCTTGAGCCACCCCATTGTTCTTGTATTTGTTTAAATTTATTTAGCATGACCATGTCCTCATGATCTGATCACAACCTTGTGATCATTGAAATTGCCTAAGCAGGGTCCGTTTATCGATATCTACTAAAAGTAATAGCTTGAAATATTCTCTGCCACAACTCTAGTATGAAATTAGATTGCCAGTAAAATGAACGAACTGCAAGCAATGAGGCGTATGGATGTTAAAAAAAAGTGATAAGAAAATGGCTGAGCAAGCTTATTGGTGCGTTGTTTCCGGTAGTGATATTTGGGTTAATAATGACCAGTTCCCTTTCGGCTCTGCTGACGAGCTAGGGCTGAATGTAGAGCATGCAATCTGTATTGGTCTGCATCAAGGTCGCAACGTCTATTGGTTGAACGACTGTGACGTTGAGGCAGAGCTGACGATGGTCAACCTAAGAGAATTATTACACTGGCCTGAATCGAGTTTTCTTACTGCAAGTAAAGCTATCCAATATGGCCATATGACCCAGAGCATGCGTTTCTGCCCGCAGTGCGGTGGCCGTAATCACCTAAACCACAATCAAGTGGCAATGCAGTGTGGAGACTGTCGTACTCTGCATTACCCGCGTATTTTCCCATGCATTATTGTCGCTGTACGCAACGACAACAAGATATTACTCGCGCAGCACCCAAGACATAAAACGGGCATGTATACCGTTATAGCGGGCTTCTTAGAGGTTGGAGAGACCTTAGAACAGTGTGTTGCTCGTGAAGTGAAAGAGGAGACGGGGATTGATGTGAACAACATTCGCTATTTTAGCAGCCAACCTTGGGCATTCCCGTCGAGCATGATGATGGGCTTTCTTGCTGACTATGCTGGTGGTACGCTCAAACCTGATTATAGCGAGCTATCCGACGCGCAATGGTTTGATGTGACGACTCTGCCAGATGTGGCGCCTGTGGGCACCATTGCGAGGCAGCTGATAGAGAAAACGGTTAATGACGTGGTCAAAGCGGGCGCAACAGAACAAGAGTTGGAGCACTAAATCACCTGTCATAGTATTTTGCCTATGGGTGGTCAAAAGCTAAAAAAAACCCTCCACAAGTGGAGGGGGTAAGTAAGATGTCGTTATGAGATGCTGAGTAGTGACTACTCAGGTGTTATAATTGTAATTTTTGCTAGCGAGCAAATTTTTAACATGCTCCTTTAATTGGGTGCAAATTAAGCATTGATTTAAAAGTTAATAACTTGATCTAGGTTGCAAAGCACACAGCTTTTACCCCTCAATCAGTGTTAGAATACTTGCCATCAAAATTAGACAAGATTGAATTGGAATTTAACGGAATGACCGAATTAAAGAACGATCGCTATTTACGCGCACTTTTAAAGCAGCCTGTTGATTACACACCGGTATGGATGATGCGCCAAGCTGGCCGCTATCTTCCAGAGTACAAAGCTACGCGTGCAGAAGCAGGCGACTTCATGTCTTTGTGCAAAAACGCGGAACTTGCATCCGAAGTAACCCTTCAACCTTTACGTCGTTTCCCGCTTGATGCGGCAATCTTGTTCTCTGACATTCTAACGATCCCTGATGCTATGGGCCTAGGTTTGTTCTTTGAGACAGGTGAAGGTCCTAAGTTTGAGCGTCCTATCACATGTAAAGCTGACGTAGAAAAAATTGGCCTGCCAGATCCAGAAGGTGAGCTGCAATACGTCATGAACGCAGTACGTCAAATTCGTAAAGATTTGAATGGTGACGTTCCCTTGATCGGCTTTTCTGGTAGCCCATGGACGCTAGCAACTTACATGGTTGAAGGTGGCAGCTCTAAAGCGTTCACTAAGATCAAGAAGATGATGTACGCAGAACCACAAACGCTGCACCTACTTTTAGATAAGCTAGCAGACAGCGTTATTGAATACCTAAACGCGCAAATCAAAGCGGGTGCTCAATCGGTAATGGTATTTGATACATGGGGTGGTGTACTGACTCCTCGTGATTATAACCTATTCTCACTGCAATACATGCACAAAATCGTTGACGGTCTGATCCGTGAAAACGATGGTCGTCGCGTACCAGTAACGCTATTTACTAAGAACGGTGGCATGTGGCTAGAGCAGATCGCTGCAACGGGCTGTGATGCAGTTGGCCTAGACTGGACTATCAACATCCAAGACGCAGTTAAGCGCGTGGGTGATAAGGTTGCTCTGCAAGGTAACATGGACCCTTCAATGCTTTATGCTTCTCCAGAGCGTATCCGTGAAGAGGTATCAACTATCCTTGAAGGTTTTGGTGATGCTGGTACTGGCCACGTATTTAACCTAGGCCACGGTATTCACTTAGATGTGCCGCCAGAAAACGCTGGTGTGTTCGTTGACGCTGTTCACGAATTGTCTAAGCCTTACCATAAGTAACTCTGAGTAAGATAATTGAAAGCGCTGCTGGGTAACCGGCAGCGTTTTTTATTGCCTTCAGATTGGTAATTTTATGCTCGTTTAATTTCGGCTGTGTGCAGTTCATTAAGCATTTGGATCATGGTAGGCCAAATGCTCTGAGATGTGTTTGCGGATGTAAGGAATAACCTCACTTTCAAACCATGGGTTCTTCTTGAGCCAAATATTATTGCGTGGTGAAGGGTGGGGAAGTGGTAAAAATTTTGGTGCCCAAACCTGCCAGTTTTTGACGGTCTCTGTCAGTGTCTTGGTGGCTTTTTTCTTCAAGTAGTAGTTTTGCGCATACTGCCCAATCAAAAGTGTCATTTGAACATTGGGCAGTGACTGTAATACTTTCTTATGCCAGAGCTCTGCACACTCCTTGCGTGGTGGCAGATCACTACTCTTCCCTTTACCTGGGTAGCAAAAACCCATAGGTACAATCGCAACCTTTTGTTCGTCATAAAAGGTGTCGTTGTCTATTCCCAACCACTCCCTTAATCGCGCGCCACTGGCGTCATTCCACGGGATGGAGGATTCATGAACCTTGATACCTGGTGCTTGCCCAATGATCAACAAGCGTGCATTTGGATGGGCTTGGATAACCGGGTTAGCACCATGTGAAAGATGAGGTTCACAAGCTCGGCATTGTCTTATCTCTGTGAATAATGACGAGCTCATCAGTAGCCTTTATCAAAGTCGATGACATGGTTTAGGGTAAATCCATCTCGCCACTGCTTGTAGTTCTCTGCGAAGATCTCGACCACCTGTCTCGGTTCGCTGAGTGCGGCAATGTGCGGTGTAATAGTGACTTGTGGCAGTTTCCAAAATGGGTGCTCTTGAGAAAGAGGCTCATGCTCGAATACATCAAGAAATGCATGCTCAACCCAACGATTTTTAATTGCCAATAACAGCGCTTTATTGTCGACACTTTCACCTCGCCCGACATTGAACAGCAGCACGTTAGAACAATAACTAAGGGTCGTTTGGTTGAGCAGTTGATAGGTTTCAGCGGTCGATGGCAAGGTGTTAATCACAATGTCCGCTTGCTTGAGAGCCGCCTCAAGTTCATTGATGTGGAAAGTATCCTTAAAGGCTTCGTGCTTTGGGGGAATGCCAGTGCGATTGACACCTATGGTGTGAATACCAAAGGCTGATGCGGCTTGCGCTAGATAACTGCCAATTGAACCCGTACCTAAAACCACCATGGTTTTATCGGTAAGGCTAGTATAAAGCTGGGGTTGCCAATTTTGTTGCTGTTGTTGCTTGTGGTAGTGGGAAAAGTGTCTGAAGTGGCTAATGGTATAACCTAGTACGTACTCTGCGATCGCTGGCCCGAAGATACCTTTCACGTTAGTTAGTGTGTAATCATGGCGCAGATTGGGCTGAGTGAGTTTATTGATACCAGCGTAGGTGCTTTGTAGCCAATCTAACTGCGTAAATTCATCCAAGCAATCAGCGATGAGGGGAGGTGAGGCTAATACGATCTCTGCAGACTCTGGGTTTTGAGTGATTTCTAGGTCGGGTAAATCTTGTTTTAGAATCAGTTGTACGTAGGTATCGTCATGCTCAGTAGCAATATAGAGTTTATTAGTAAAATTGTTCATCGGCTTACCTTTTCCCCCCAGGGTTTATCAAGTACACTTTCGCTGTCTTTTTCTGCAATTATTGAGTGACTATGCTTCAGAATCCACTGCAGGTTCGTCTTGAAAAGTTAGAACCTTGGCAACAAATTACCTTTATGGCGTGTCTATGCGAGCGTATGTACCCTAACTATGCCATTTTTTGTGAGAATACAGAATTTGCGGAAGCTCGAATCTATCGTGATGTTTTGGATAGTATTTGGGAAATCCTAACGGTTAAAACGGCGAAGGTGAACTTTGAGCGCCAATTAGAGAAAGTTGAAGAACTTTTTCCTAGCGCAGACGACTTTGACTTCTACGGTGTTTATCCTGCAATGGACGCTTGCCAAGGTTTGGCAACGCTTGTTCATGGTCTGCTTGACCGCGAGCATATGTTTGAAGCTGTGATTAAAGTAAGCCAACAGTCGGTTAAAACGGTTGCTGAGCTTGAGTTCGCTCAAGGCGCTGAAGAAGTGACCAACGAAAATCAGAAAGAAAACGAAGCGGTATGTGAAGAGTGGGACGTTCAGTGGGCTATCTTCCGACCACTACGTGAAGCGACGGAACGTGATATTGAGTTGATTAAAGATTTACGCCACGAACTGCGTGAAGAGCCAGTAAGTAACATTGGCGTTACTCTATAAGTTCGCAATCGAACCAAAGTACATATAAAAACAAAGGCTCCCTCGGGAGCCTTTGTTGTATCTATTGATAACCAATTCAGATTACGCGTCTTTTTTATCTTCTTTAGTCAGTTGCTCTTTGTCGGTTGCCTTCGAATCTGAAGCATCGCTATCCTCTTGAGTTTCTTCTTCCAACTCGTCTTCTTCATCGCGGCTCTCAATTACGCCGTGTTTCTCTTTCCATTTTTCCCAGCGTTGGAATGCCAACTCTTGCATGTCGGTCGTTTTATCCGCTTCATCAACAATCTCTTCACCTACTAGGTGCTCAAAGATGTCTTCTAGGGTAATGATGCCTTGAATTGTGCCGTATTCATCAACAACAAGAGATAGCTGAAGGCGTTGAGCCATCATCTGATCGAACGCTTTTGGTAATGGCAGATTATTCAGTAACACGTGAATAGGGCGCATTACGTCACCCAATGGTTTTTCGCCACAACCCGCTTGTTGCAGCTTAAACAGCTCTAAACGGTGTACAAAGCCGATGATGTTGTCACTCTGCTCGCTGTAAACCAACGGACGTGAGAATGGCGTGTCTTTATGGTCCGTAAGGAACTGATTGATGCTCATTTCAGCATCGACACGGAACACAACCGGACGTGGTGTCATTACTTGAGTGACAGGTACATCTTGAATGCCTAATAGGTTGCTTAGGATTTTCGATTCACCTTCCGCAAACTCACCACTCTCTTTTGCCAAAATCGCCATTGCAGATAGCTCGTCACGCATTTTTGGTGCTTCGTGACCACGAGCCAAGCGCTTAGTGATTTGCTCTGAGAACCACACAAACGGAGTTAGGAAGAACACCATCCAACGAAGTACGGTTGCGGATGCTGGTGCAAGTTGACGCCAGTAAGTTGCACCAATTGTTTTTGGAACGATTTCAGACAGTACTAAAATACCTAGAGTCAGTATGGCAGAGAATACACCTAACCATTGGCTACCAAAAACAACCGCTGCTTGTGCACCTGCAGTTGCAGCACCGATTGTGTGCGCGATGGTGTTAAGCGTTAAAATTGACGCTAGTGGGCGGTCTATGTCTGTTTTCAGTTTGTCTAACGACTCTGCTGCAGGATGCCCATTTTGTTTTAGTTGAGCGATGTAGCTCGGACTAATACTCAAAAGTACAGCTTCCAAAACAGAACAAATGAAAGAAACTCCAATGGCGATGGAGACGTAAATAGTTAGCAGCAGCATGTTTGCCCTTAAATTAAATTGTACGCTTTATCAGCGATTCAGCGTGGATTATAGAGAAAAAGTAGTGGCTAGGTCATCATTAATTTTGCGCTCAGGCCCTTTTAAACAAGGGCTTGCTCAATAAAATCAGTAACAAATTGTGAGTTATTACTCATAATATGGCTAAAACTACGGCATTAGAGTCAAAGATCGGCGACAAACCTTTGCCAGATGGGGCATTTATGTTTTAGAGTGAATTGAATTCAAAAATACAAAGAAGGGAAACCTAAAATGAACAAGACTCAATTAATCGACTTTATTGCTGAAAAAGCGGACCTTTCTAAAGCACAAGCTAAAGCTGCTCTAGAAGCGACTCTTGGTGGTGTAACAGATGCTCTTAAAGATGGCGATCAAGTTCAGCTAATTGGTTTTGGTACTTTTAAAGTAAACCACCGTGCAGCTCGCACTGGTCGTAACCCAAAAACTGGTGATGAGATCCAAATCGCTGCTGCAAACGTTCCAGCATTTGTTGCAGGTAAAGCGCTGAAAGATTCAGTGAAATAATCTAAACTGTACCGAGGTAGTCGTATTCCACCTCGGTACAGGTTTTTATGAAAAAAGCACTTCTTCTCGTTTCACTATTATCTACATTTCTCATTGGCTGTTCTTCAACCAGCCCTCGCAAAAACCTAGAACAATTTGAAACTTATACCGGCGGCCAGGTCATGGGTGACGCGACAAGTTTTTACTGGGTGACCAATAAGCTCACGCAGCCTCATACATCAGCAGACTATGTTACCGTCGGTGATTACGGTTGGTATCAAACGGATTATGCCTGGTCGGAAGGTGTACTTCGCGAATTTATCCGTGAAGGCGAGCAGCGCAACGCATCGAATGAACTGGTCTCATATCGTGTTCATGTACGTTTCAACAAGTCAGGCGAAGCTGTGTACCAGCAGTACCGCATTGCTGGCAAAATTCTACCTATCCGATCGTCACAGTTAGAAACCTATAAGAAAGAAGCCTCACAGGTCTTAGAGACCACGGCTAAGCAGAATGACGAAGGATTCAAATTGGTCCAAGGCTATTGGAACGGTGAATCTTTCGAAACTTGCTCGGGTAAAGAATTTTCAAGCATCGATATTAACCAAGCCTTACCAAACTTTGTGATTAACCGTTTGGCATCAGTGGAGAGTTATGCGGCGTTTCTTGGTAGTGACTCACTAGGAAAAATCACTGTAGAGGAGCTATTGATGTTGGCGGAAGAAAGCCATGATTGTGTTGCAAGACCATCACTGCTGAAGAGTAGCGAATAGATCATTCAAAGCATTTGGCCTACTGTAGGCTAAATACTTATTAGTCTGTCCGTCTGTACTTAGGACAATAAAAAAGGCGCCTACTAAGGCGCCTTTCTCTACTTTTCTTTTTTTGTCATTAACTTACTGTTATTGGAAAGTAAGCGAGTGGCACCGTGATTACTGCTCTTGCTCGCGCGCAATCGCACGGTAACCAATGTCATTGCGGTGGAACATACCATTCCAGCTTACTTGTTTCGTTAACGCGTAAACGCGCTCTTGAGCTTCAGAAACCGTGTTACCAAGTGCTGTAGCGCAAAGCACACGACCACCGTTTGTCACAACATCGCCAGCTTCGTTATTTGCAGTACCTGCGTGGAAAATCTTTTGACCTTCAACTTTGCTTGTTGGTAGTGAAATTACGTCACCTTTTGAGTAGTCAGCAGGGTAACCGCCAGCTGCAAGAACAACACCAATTGAAGCTCGTGGATCCCATTTAGATTCTGCTTCGTCCAGCCTCTCGTCGATAGCCATTAGGCAAAGTTCAACAAGGTCTGACTCCATACGCATCATGATAGGTTGCGTTTCTGGATCGCCGAAGCGGCAGTTGTACTCGATAACTTTCGGAGTGCCGTCAGCATCGATCATTAGGCCAGCGTAAAGGAAACCGGTGTAAGGTGCGCCTTCTGCGTCCATGCCACGTACCGTTGGGTAGATAACTTCTTCAAGGATACGGTTATGGATTTCAGGCGTTACTACTGGAGCTGGAGAGTAAGCCCCCATACCGCCTGTGTTAGGACCTGTGTCTTTGTCGCCAACACGTTTGTGGTCTTGGCTGGTGGCCATAGGCAGTACGCTCGAGCCGTCAACCATCACGATGAAGCTTGCTTCTTCGCCTTCAAGGAACTCTTCGATAACTACGCGGCTGCCGGCTTCGCCAAATGCGTTGCCTGCTAGCATATCTTTGATTGCGTCTTCTGCTTCTTTAAGAGTCATCGCAACAATAACGCCTTTACCTGCCGCAAGGCCATCAGCTTTAACTACGATTGGTGCACCTTGTTCACGAACGTAAGCGATAGCTGGCTCAATCTCTGTGAAGTTCGCGTAAGAACCAGTTGGGATATCGTGACGAGCTAGGAAGTCTTTAGTGAATGCTTTAGAGCCTTCTAGCTGTGCTGCTGCTTGAGTTGGGCCAAAGATAGGCAGACCCACTTCGCGGAACGCGTCAACCACACCAATAACGAGTGGTGCTTCTGGACCAACGATAGTCAGCTCGATTTTTTTCTCTTGAGCAAACGCTACTAAACCAGCGATGTCTTCAACGCCAATGTTTACGTTTTCTAGTTTTGGCTCAAGTGCAGTACCTGCGTTACCTGGAGCAACGAATACTGTTTCAACGTTTGGGTTTTGTGCTGCTTTCCAACCAAGTGCATGCTCACGACCGCCGGCACCAATAATCAATACATTCATGTTTTAAAATCCTTATAGCTGCTCAGAGCCTTTATTTCTGCATCAAACATGCTCACTTATAGTCATAAGCTGCGCGTGTTTTCCTTGAACTAAAGTCACTGATTTGCTCTACGTATTTCAAATATCGGAATATTTAAAAAACAAAATTATAAGTCTCGCTCAAAGTAGTTGTTGATGTGGCTAGGCAGCAATTGAGCCCATCCCCGGGAGCATAGCTCGCTATGTGACCAGGGTGGGCGAAAGCAGCTAACGACACCACAGTGCCAAATACGAAGAGGAAATTAGTGGCGGAAGTGACGCATGCCAGTAAAGATCATCGCCATGCCGTGCTCATCTGCTGCTGCGATAACTTCGTCATCACGCATAGAGCCACCCGGTTGGATAACACACTTGATGCCCGCTTCTGCAGCCGCGTCGATACCGTCACGGAATGGGAAGAACGCATCTGATGCCATTACACAACCTTCAACCTGTAGACCTTCGTCTGCAGCTTTGATGCCTGCGATTTTCGCAGAGTAAACGCGGCTCATTTGGCCTGCGCCTACACCGATAGTCATGTCACCTTTCGAGTAAACGATCGCGTTAGATTTCACGTACTTCGCTACTTTCCAGCAGAATAGGGCATCTTTTAGCTCTTCCGTGGTTGGTTGACGCTTAGAAACGACTTTAAGGTCATCTTCAGATACTATGCCTTGGTCGCGGTCTTGAACCAGTAGGCCGCCGTTAACGCGCTTCACGTCAAAGCCAGTTGTCTTAGTTGTCCATTCGCCACACTCAAGTAGGCGAAGGTTTTTCTTAGCCGCAACGATTTCTACCGCTTCAGCAGAAACAGAAGGAACAATGATAACTTCAACGAATTGGCGCTCAGTGATAGCCGTTGCTGTTGCAGCGTCTAGTTCACGGTTGAATGCGATGATGCCGCCAAATGCAGACGTTGGGTCTGTTTTGAATGCACGGTCGTAAGCTTCTAGGATATCTTCACCTAGTGCTACACCACATGGGTTTGCGTGCTTAACGATCACACATGCTGGCTCATCGAACTCTTTCACACACTCAAGTGCTGCATCTGTGTCAGCGATGTTGTTGTAAGAAAGGGCTTTACCTTGGATTTGGCGAGCAGTAGAAACTGATGCTTCTTCAGGGTTTGCTTCAACGTAGAATGCGGCTGCCTGGTGGCTGTTCTCACCGTAGCGCATGTCTTGTTTCTTCTCGAACTGTTGGTTGAATGTGCGAGGGAATTTGCTCTCTTCATCACCTTCTTTGTTCTCTCCATAAGAAGGAACCATAGTGCCGAAGTAGTTAGCGATCATGCCGTCGTAAGATGCTGTATGCTCGAATGCTGCGATAGCAAGGTCGAAGCGCGTCTCTAGTGTTAGAGACTTCTCGTTCGCGTCCATTTCAGCGATAACACGGTCGTAGTCGTGAGCGTTGACAATGATAGTTACGTCTTTGTGGTTTTTCGCTGCAGAGCGAACCATTGTTGGACCGCCGATGTCGATGTTCTCAACAGCGTCAGCAAGCGTACAGCCTTCTTTAGCAACGGTTTCTGCGAATGGGTATAGGTTTACAATAACCATATCGATAGGGTTGATACCGTGAGTTTCCATCACGTCATCGTCTTGGCCGCGACGGCCTAGAACACCACCATGAACTTTTGGATGCAGAGTCTTAACACGGCCGTCCATCATTTCTGGGAAACCAGTGTAGTCAGATACTTCTGTAACAGAGATGCCTTTTTCAGCAAGCAGGCGAGCAGTGCCACCGGTAGATAGGATATCTACACCACGGTTAGCAAGAGCTTGTGCAAATTCAACGATACCAGTTTTGTCTGATACGCTGATTAGAGCGCGGCGAATTGGACGAGCGTTATTCATGCTTCCATTTTCCTCAAATTCATGGGGTTAAAATAAAGATATTTGCCAAAAAAGAACTTGTTTCTATCTTCTCAACGTGGATTATTCTAGATTCCAGTAAGAGATAAAATATTGGCCAGTTTTGGTAAAGACCTTTGAGGTTAGTCTTACGATTAAGCTATAAGATAACCAACTCCAAATTTGATGGCGCAGATTCTAACTAATTTATTACAAAAAAGCTCGCGCAATCGTTTGGCATGCAAAAAATAATTATGAAAAGTGCCATTTCAGCCTAAAAAGTAACGATAAAGTTAATTGTGAAATGAATGAAGGAATAGGGAAAAACATGTTTCAGATCGGTGAATTAGCGAAACGATGCGGTGTGACAGCCGATACCTTACGCTTTTACGAAAAAAATAATTTGATTGCTCCTGCGAGCCGTAGTGAATCGGGTTATCGCCTATATGATGAAAATAACCAAAAACAGGTGACCTTTATTCTTAAATCTAAAGAGTTGGGGCTGAGTTTAGATGAGATTAAAGAATTGCTCGAGATTCGCTTGGAAGCGACGCAACACAGCTGTGCCGAAGTGAAGTCCATCACCACTGCCAAGCTGGAGATGATTGATGAGAAGATTACTGAGTTAACCAAGATCCGGACTGCGCTTAAAAAGATTAACGATGCGTGTTGTGGCCACATAGATGACAACGCTAGCCATTGTTCGATTCTGGCTGCACTAGATTCAGAAAATGTTGAAAAAGGACGCTGCTGCAGCTAAGAGGCGCTCTGGTAAATGTGGAGCCTATCCACCACTCCCAACTTCTCCCTTCCTCAATCTACAAGTCAAAAAAAAGCCAAACTCAATGAATGAGCTTGGCTTTCAATTCAATTAATTACGAAAGAACGATTAGTTCATGCCGTATTTTTTAAGTTTCTTACGAAGAGTACCGCGGTTGATACCCATCATCGTTGCTGCGCGAGTTTGGTTACCGCGAGTGTACTGCATGATGGTGTCTAGTAGTGGCTGTTCAACTTCAGCTAATACTAGTTCGTATAACTCGCTGACTTCTTGACCGTTTAATTGAGCAAGGTAGTTTTTCAATGATGCTTTCACTGAATCACGTAGTGGTTTCTGCGTGATTTGGTCTTGTGATGTTACTGTAGTCACTGTCAATGCTTCTGAAGTCAGATTTTGTTCGAACATATTCGGTCTAGCTCTTCTCGTAATTATGGTGCAACGTTATCAAAATAACCTTCTAACGCCTCAAGCTGCAGATCACCTGCTTCGAGTGCGTTGAAGGTACGGCGAAACTCACTCGCTTGTTCATGTTCTTTTAGGTACCAACCCACATGCTTACGAGCGATGCGAGGGCCTAAAAACTCTCCATAAAACTCATGTAGAGCGTGAACATGGCCAAGCATGATGTCTTTCACTTCCGAAATTGGGAGTGGGTCCATCGTGGTGCCGTTTTCCAAAAAGTGTAGGATTTCGTTAAAAATCCATGGACGACCTTGGGCAGGACGACCAATCATTAAAGCGTCAGCGCCGGTGTACTCCAGCACAAACTTCGCTTTTTCCGGGCTATCGATATCACCGTTAGCAATAACCGGAATAGATACAGCTTGTTTCGCCGCTTTAATGTGTTTGTATTCTGCCTCACCTTTGTACATACAAGCGCGAGTTCTCCCGTGAAGGGCAAGTGCCTGTATGCCGCAGTCTTCGGCTATTTTAGCGATTTGGACACAGTTTCTGTTATCTGTATCCCAGCCTGTACGAGTCTTTAACGTTACTGGAACGTCGACTGCGTTTACTACAGCTTTCAAGATCTCTTCAATGAGGTCTGGGTACTGAAGTAGGGCGGAGCCCGCAAGCTTCTTATTCACTTTTTTGGCTGGACAACCCATGTTGATATCGATGATTTGCGCACCGTTATCGACATTGAATTGCGCAGCCTCGGCCATAAGCTGTGGATCTGCACCAGCGATTTGTACTGAACGAATGCCCGATTCGCCTTCATGTACCATACGCTGCTGAGACTTCGACGTTTTCCAAACTTTTGGATTGGAGGACATCATTTCACTGACTGCCATCCCCGCACCGTAGCGAAGACACAACTCACGGAATGGTCTATCCGTTACGCCAGCCATTGGAGCGACGATTAGATTGTTCTTAAGTTGATAATTTCCGATTTTCAAAACGTCATCACAGTTCTGTACCAGCAAGGGCGCGCATTTTACGCATTTTTTCGCTGCGTGAAAAGACTAATATTTGAGCATTTACAATTTGTTTTTGTAATTTGCATGAAATTCAATCAATTAGCACCCAAAGTCTTGTCTAGCCTTGCTTGCGACCAGAGATTCGACACCACTCTTGCTGCTCGATAATCGGATCAATGTGAAGCTCATCACGATAATAAGTCGCAACATCTTCCGCTTGTGTATCTAAAACACCCGACATCGCAAGCACGCCATTTGGCTTAACTAGGCCTTTAATGATGCCTGAAAGATCACGAAGTGGACCGGCAAGAATGTTGGCAACAACAACGTCTGCTAGTAAACCTTCAGGCTGATCTTGTGGCAAGAACACCTCAAGTTGCTCAGCAACGCCATTGCGCTCTGCGTTGTCTTTTGATGCAAGTAGTGCTTGAGGATCAATGTCTATCCCGATAACTTTTGCTGCGCCTAGTTTGATCGCTGCGATCGCTAGGATGCCTGAGCCACAACCGAAGTCGATGACGGTTTTGCCTGTCAGGTCTAATCCTTCAAGCCACTCAAGACACAATGCTGTTGTTGGGTGAGTACCAGTACCGAATGCAAGGCCAGGGTCTAGCATTACGTTTACCGCGTCAGGTTCAGGGATATCGCGCCAGCTTGGGCAAATCCATAAACGCTCACCAAACTTCATTGGGTGGAAGTTGTCCATCCATTCACGTTCCCAATCCTTGTCTTCAATTTGCTCAACTTTATGAGCAAAGTCTGCAGGGAACATGTTGCTTGCTTTAATCTGCGCTAGAACGACACCTGTATCAATCTCTGCGTCGTAAAGTGCAAGAATGTCAGTGTCACCCCAAAGGCGAGTTTCACCCGGCAGAGGCTCAAATACAGGGGTATCTTGTGCATCCAGGAAAGTTACAGAAAGAGCACCAGTCTCTTCCATTAACATGTCGCCGATTTGTTCGGCATTTTCATTGGTAGCATTAAGCTTGATTTGAATCCAAGGCATGGCTGAATCTTCTATATGAGAAAAATTGGATGGCGAGTCTAGCAGAAAATATGAGCAAATTCACCAAAACCCCAAGGAATATCATGGGGAATATTGATTGCGTTTTTTGGACGCTTAAAAACAAAAAATGCCCACCAAAGTGAGCATTTTATTTTGTTCATTTAAGAACAAATTACACGAGGCTAGTTTCTATTGAAGACCAAGTTTCTTCTCAAGGTAGTGGATGTTTGCACCACCGTGTTGGAAGTTCTCGTCGTTCATGATCGACTCTTGTAGAGAGAGGTTTACTTTGATGCCTTCTACAATCATCTCACCTAGTGCGTTTTTCATACGAGAAATTGCAACATCACGGTTCTCACCGTAAGTGATTAGCTTACCGATCATTGAATCGTAGTGTGGTGGAACTGTGTAACCCGTGTAGAT
Organism: Pseudoalteromonas sp. G5_S1_14_S5; assembly: GCF_054968605.1. NCBI lineage: Bacteria > Pseudomonadati > Pseudomonadota > Gammaproteobacteria > Alteromonadales > Pseudoalteromonadaceae > Pseudoalteromonas > Pseudoalteromonas sp. G5_S1_14_S5. Next base: position 27,105 of record NZ_JBQKUM010000012.1, read on the forward strand.
GTGAGAGTCCCAGCGAACGCCCATACCACCGGGAGCGTGGAAGCGCTCAATCTTACCTGGTGAAGGTAGGAACTTCTCTGGATCTTCCGCGTTGATACGACATTCGATCGCGTGACCTTTGATCTTGATATCGTCTTGCGTGAAAGATAGAGGCTGACCAGCAGCAACACGAAGTTGCTCTTTGATTAGGTCAACGCCAGTTACCATCTCTGTTACTGGGTGCTCCACTTGAATACGAGTGTTCATTTCGATGAAGTAGAATTCGCCGTTTTCGTATAGGAATTCAAATGTACCTGCACCGCGGTAGCCGATTTCTAGACATGCACGAGTACAACGTTCACCGATGTATTTACGCATCTCTTCAGTGATACCTGGAGCTGGTGCTTCTTCAACCACTTTCTGGTGGCGACGCTGCATTGAACAGTCTCGCTCACCAAGGTGGATAGCACCGCCTTGACCGTCAGCAATTACTTGTACTTCAACGTGACGTGGGTTTTCTAGGAATTTCTCCATGTAAACCATGTCGTTGTTGAAACATGCTTTTGCTTCAGCACGTGTCATTGCGATTGCTTCTGTTAGTTCACCTTCAGTGCGAACAACACGCATACCACGACCACCGCCGCCACCAGACGCCTTGATAATCACTGGGTAGCCAATACGTTTAGCGTGAGCTTTGTTAGTTGCTTCGTCGTCGTTCAGTGGGCCGTCAGAACCAGGTACACAAGGTACGCCTGCTTTCTTCATTGCCGTGATTGCAGAAACTTTATCACCCATGATGCGGATAGTTTCAGCTTTAGGGCCTACGAAGATGAAACCGCTTTGCTCAACTTGCTCCGCAAAGTCTGCGTTTTCAGATAGGAAGCCGTAGCCAGGGTGAATAGCAACAGCGCCTGTTACCTCTGCCGCGCTGATGATACGAGGGATGTTCAGGTAGCTATCGATACCACGAGCTGGGCCGATACAAATAGTTTCATCTGCAAGTAGCACGTGTTTAAGGTCACGGTCAGCTGTTGAGTGAACAGCTACCGTCTTAATGCCTAGCTCTTTACATGCTCGCAGAATACGTAGTGCAATTTCACCACGGTTCGCGATTACTAATTTATCTAACATAATGAGGCTTCTCTATTATTCGATAATTACTAGAGCTTGGTCGAACTCAACTGGTTGGCCGTCTTCAACTAGGATTGCAGTTACAACACCAGACTTGTCAGCTTCGATTTGGTTCATCATCTTCATTGCTTCAACTATACATAGAGTATCGCCAGCGTTAACTTGTTGACCTACTTTTACGAATGGTTTTGCGTCTGGGCTTGGCGCGCTGTAGAACGTACCAACCATTGGAGAAAGAACTTGGTGACCAGTTACTGCTGCTGGAGCTTCAGCTGCTTCTGGAGCCGCCGCAGGAGCAGGAGCCGCTGCTGGAGCTGGTGCCGCTGCTGGAGCCGGAGCTGCTGCGTATTGAACTGGTGCTGCTACAGGTGCAGTGCCGTTGCGGCTGATGCGTACTGACTCTTCACCTTCAGAGATTTCTAGTTCTGCGATACCAGACTCTTCAACCAATTCGATCAGCTTTTTGATTTTGCGAATATCCATCGTTTCTTTCTCTTTTGTTAATTAACCATGCTCTATGACTAGAGCTGGTGTCTATTAGTTCGGTTATGTTCGTTATTTTGACTGCAACTTGTGAATCGCAGCAGTCAAAGCAAATTGGTAGCCTTGTGCGCCTAAGCCACAGATTACCCCTTCTGCTTTGTCTGAGAGGTAAGAGTGGTGCCTAAAAGGTTCACGCGCGTGAACATTCGATAGGTGCACTTCAATAAATGGGATCGCTACGCCAAGTAGTGCATCACGCAACGCCACACTGGTATGTGTAAAGGCCGCTGGGTTGATGATAATGAAATCAATATCTTGATATGCACTATGGATAGCTTCGATCAGTTCATACTCACGATTTGACTGTAAGTGAAATAGCTCAACATCTTGTGTTTTCGCTTGCTCTGTTAGTGAGCTAATAATCTGGTCAAGTGTTTGAGAGCCGTAGTGTGCCGGTTCTCTTAGGCCTAACAGGTTAAGGTTTGGGCCATTTAAAACTAGAATGCGAAACTTTGTAGGCATCGTGGGGCTATCTTCCTTTATCGTGATTACGGCCGTGAATGTTGCCATTTTATTGAAAAATTGGAGTTAATTTCCAGTGAGAAAAACCCAAATCTAAAAATTAGAACCAGATTATAGCTAATTCAGCGCAAATCGCAGCAATTTACTGGTCTAATCTCCTATTGGTAGCAAGTGAAATTGTTACCAACTTAACAAAAAGCGTTAATGGTATAATTTTAATGTGGATATTTGAGAGCAAGAGCAGCCACAAAAAACCGCCACATAGGTGACGGTTTGGAAATGTTCTGTTTTAAATAGTGATTTTGATGTGATAGCTGTTATGCCAATTCAGCTTTCTCGGCAATCAGCTTATCAACCACACTTGGGTCAGCGAGCGTTGAAGTATCACCAAGGTTGCCAGTATCTCCCGTTGCTATCTTACGCAGGATACGACGCATGATCTTACCTGAACGTGTTTTCGGTAATGAGTCGGTCCAGTGCAGTACGTCTGGTGTCGCAATTGGGCCGATCTCTTTACGCACCCAGTCTTTCACTTCTTTATGAAGCTCTGCGGTTGGGAACTCGCCATCATTAAGCGTGATGTAAGCGTAAATCGCTTGACCTTTGATGTCGTGAGGAATACCCACAATCGCAGCTTCTGCAATCTTATCGAATGCCACGAGCGCCGACTCAATCTCTGCTGTACCCATACGGTGACCAGATACGTTCAGTACGTCATCAACACGACCAGTAATCCAGTAGTAGTCGTCTTCATCACGACGAGCGCCATCACTGGTGAAGTACATGCCTTTGAAGGTAGAGAAGTATGTCTGCTCAAAACGGTCATGATCGCCATGAACGGTACGCATTTGACCAGGCCACGAGTCTAGAATGACGAGGTTGCCGTCGGTAGCGCCTTCCATGATGTTACCCATGTTATCTACGAGCGCAGGTTGTACACCGAAGAATGGACGAGTCGCTGAGCCCGGTTTTAGGTCGGTAGCGCCCGGTAGCGGAGCAATTAGGATGCCGCCCGTTTCGGTTTGCCACCACGTATCAACAATTGGAGATTGCTCATTACCAATCGTTTTGTAGTACCACTCCCATGCTTCTGGGTTAATAGGTTCACCTACTGATCCCATGATTCTCAAACTGTCACGAGATGTGCCTTTAACCGCTTCATTGCCTTTTGCCATCAGTGCACGAATAGCCGTAGGTGCAGTGTAAAGAATGTTAACTTGGTGCTTATCAACTACTTCACTCATGCGGCTTGTGTTCGGGTAGTTTGGTACACCTTCAAACAGGATTGTCTTAGCGCCGTTAGCCAGTGGTCCGTAAACCAGGTATGTGTGGCCAGTAATCCAACCCACATCGGCAGTACACCAGAAGGTTTCGCCTTCTTGGTAATCAAATACGTATTTAAAGGTCATTGCTGCGTAAACAAGGTAACCACCGGTAGTGTGCATTACACCTTTGGGTTTGCCTGTTGAGCCTGATGTATAAAGGATGAATAGTGGGTCTTCCGCATTCATCTCTTCTGGTGGGCAGTCTGCTGATATGTGTGCTGTCGCCTCATGCCACCAAATATCACGGTGTTCATGCCATGCAACATCGCCGCCAGTACGCTTAAGCACCATCACTTTGTCGATGGTTTTCACTTCTGGGTTAGTCAGTGCTTCGTCGACATTTTTCTTAAGAGGAACAGCCCGCCCGCCACGTACGCCTTCATCGGCTGTGATCACGACTTTAGCATTCGAATCGATAATACGACCGGACAGAGCTTCTGGTGAGAAACCACCGAATACTACGGTGTGAACTGCACCAATACGAGTACACGCCAGCATAGCAACCGCAGCCTCAGGAACCATTGGCATGTATAAACAAACCACGTCGCCTTTACGTACGCCTTGCTCTTTTAGAGCGTTAGAGAATAGACATACTTCTTTGTGCAGTTCATTAAAAGTTAGGTTTTTATCATCAGCTGGGTCATCGCCTTCCCAGATGATTGCGACTTCATCACCGCGCTCAGCAAGGTGGCGGTCAATACAGTTCGCCGACACATTCAGTGTGCCATCTTCAAACCAGCGAATATCGATGTGGCCTGGATCGAAAGAGGTATTTTTTACTTTTGTGAATGGCTTAATCCAATCCACGATTTTTCCATGTTCACCCCAAAAGCCTTCTGGGTCAGAAACAGATTGTTGGTACATGGCTAGGTAAGTGTCATTATCCGCGTGTGTGGTTGATTTAATATTTTCTTTTACCGGATAAACGTGGGCTTCACTCATTGCATCTCTCCTTGTGCCTACATTCCTAATGAATTGGCAACTTCCTTTGTGTTCAGTTTCTAGGTCTATTACAGAACCGTCTTTGTGTTATCACTCTCGGCTAGGACGGCGATTTCCACAATTAGACTTTAGGATGAGACGTCGCTTTTCACTTACAAAATAGCGAGTTAAGTTCATTTTTGAGATGTTGCTCTCTATGTCGAGATGCAGGGGTTGAATTAGGTGTATGAAGAGTTGAAACGGGGTAGATCGCCATGTTTCAGGCGAACAAAGATCAGCGCAGCAGAGATAGCGTCATGTAATGCATCATGTTTATTGAATGGAGTTGGTAAGTCGAGCTGGCGACAAATCGCATCCATACTGAGGTCGAAATAAGCATTCGGTAGCTGTCTTTCCAATTTATCTTGATAGAGCTAGCTCACTTCGACTAACCGGTTAGGCAGCGGGAATCCGAGTTGTTTCAAGCAGGCGCGGTCGAGAATCTTTTTGTCATAGCAGATGTGATAGCCGACTAAAGGACGATTAGCAATAAAGTTAAGTAATTCAATTAGAACCTGCTTCTCTTCGATGCCATGTTTTAAATCTTGATGGCGAATACGGTGAATTTTGATTGAATTGCAGTCGAGAGATTGAGGGGCTTGTAGTCGTACTTCGGAAGGCTTGTTGTTGATGATGCGGTTGCCGATGATCTTGGTCGCGGCAATGGTGATTAATTCAGCCTGATTAGGGTCGAGGCTGGTGGTTTCACAATCGAGTGAGACATATTCTTGATGAACAGGCGCAGTAAACAGAGGCTGGTAGGGAGAGCCTTTGAGCTTGTAATGCCAAAAAGAGTGAGAGGCACAGAGAAGTTCAATGCAGGGCGGCAGAATTCGGTCAGAATCAGCTCTTGCCCTAGTATTAAATCACTCAAGTGCTGCTTAACAGGGAGTAGCAAATCTCTATTACCTGCAACAGCATGTGCATCCGCCATAATGGCAATATCCACCACTGTATCTGGCGTTGCCTTTTTTACCCAACTTGTCAGAGTTTGCTTCCATTCTTGTTCAGAGTGAACCCACTTCGGGTTGTTGACCATTACGTTGCCAGGACACAGTGGATAACCTAATTGTTGCAAGGTATGAGTGAGATCATTCATCGCATTTTGGCATTGGTGCCACTCTAATCCGTCTTGAATGATCAGCGCATTGTCTTGATCGGTTTTGAGTATTTATTCTGCGCGACCTTCAGAATCCAGTACGATGAGGCTGCAATGGTTGTGTAGCGCAGGGGGAATAACCAGTTCAAAGGTCTTTTCAATTATCTGTTCATTGACGGCAGAAATCAGCTCCATGATAAAACGTGTGCGAATACAATTATTTAGCAGGCTTTCGACCAGTTGACGTTGCTTGTTGGAAACCATTGCCAACTCTTCAATGCTGGTGGCTTGAGCGATACGCAAAGTAAGGACATGTGAGTGAGTTGAGAACGCACTGAGTATTTTCGTCATATCCACCATGCCGACCGTATTGAGCCTATCACAAACCATCAGCCTTTTTACACGATTTCTTGTCATGGTGATCATGGAGTTAAACAAGAAGTCACCATGATTAACATGCAAAACAGGGAAGGTTGCTATCTCGCCGACAGGTGTATCGAGAGTGCGATCATCAAGCATTACCGCGTGCAATAAATTGGTCCGTGTGACGATTCCTTACGGAAAGAAACATGATGATCCAAAAGCTTTTGGATCATCATGTTCCAAATGAACCAAGGCTGAGTCTAAGCCTTGTTCTTTAAGGGTTTGAGTCACTTGATTGATAGGCTGTTCGGGTTCAAGTATCAGTGGTGGGTGATAAATCGAATCATCGACTTTGGTCAGTATGGACTCGGCAAGATTCTGCTGTTGCTGAGCGGCTTCAATCAATGCTTTTCGGGTCGAGAGGTTGCTATCAAAGTAAGCGGCGAATTGGCCGTTAGCGTGGTATAGCTCAAGAAAAATGTCGCTTGGTAATAGTAACTTAGTGTGTCTTCCAGTGCGATATATTGATGTTTGGTGTGAGGCTCAAACTGACTGCGCACATCGAAGATATCGTCATTGGCATAGTGCGCATAGATCTCTCCATCGCTGCTGAAACGCTCTTCAACAGCACCTTTAATCAGAATGTGCAGGTGTCGACTCGGGCGGTCTGTTTCCAATATCACTTCGTGTGCTCGTTAGTAAACCACGTCCAAAGCCGATCGCAGCGTTAACTGTTCAGCCTCAGACAAGCTATCGAAGGGCGGGTGCTGCATATTAAATTTATCAGGTATAAGTAATGGCAAAGAAATAGGAGTCTCTTTTCAGTCTGACAAATTACTAGCGAAGCTCCAGACGACTTTAGTCTAAGTGAGAGAGTGGCGACTTGGGGAGCTTAGATATCTTGCTGAAATGCGATATCTGAACTCATTGAATATGGGAATACTATCCCCGCAATAATTCCCTTTTTCATCTTTTGTGACCTAGGCATAATTGGCGCTCCCTTGTTCCACACATTTTTATAGGTCGCCTATGTTTAATCCTTCCCCTTATGGCTGGATATCCCAGTATTTTCTTGGTTTCTTTTTTGCCTATGGCGTTTATTTGCCATTTTGGGCGCTGTGGTTTGAAGACCAAGGCGTGTCTGCAGGGGACATTGGCGTATTGATTGGGGTGGGCTTGGCTACGCGTTGTGTTGCTAACTTTGTGATAACACCGCGTATCTATAAAGTTGAGCATTTAATGCCAGCATTGCGTTGCCTAAGTTTTGTCGCGCTATTATTCGTTGGTTTCCATTTCTTTACTGGTGGTAGCTTTTTATTGATGCTGCTAGCAACGGTGATGTTCAACCTCTGCTATGGACCGATTATTCCGCTTTCGGATGCAATGGCGAACCATTACAGCCGTCTCAAAATGCTCGATTACGGACGTACACGTTTGTGGGGATCAGTGGCATTTATTGCGGGTTCTACCGTGGTTGGTTATCTGGTGGCTGAATTTGGCACGGATATGATTTTGTATACTGCACTGGCAGGGGTGTTGTTTTCTCTGTTGCTCGCGATGAGAAACCCAAACGTGATGCCGGTGACAGAGTCTGAGCAAGTGGCTGAAAGACCTAAACTTGGTCAACTGTTACGTGAATCATCGGTAGTGAAGTTTCTTGCATTGATGGCACTGCTTCAAGGAAGCCACGCCGCGTATTACAGCTTTAGTGCGATTTACTGGAAAGAGGCGGGGCACTCTGAGGCGATCATCGGTTATCTGTGGAGCTTGGCTGTGGTTGCTGAGGTGGCAGTATTTGCTCTGAGCAAGCGATTGTTTGCCGGATTATCATTGCGCACTTTGTTTGTGATTGCTGGCATCGGAGTAATGGCTCGTTGGGGTATTACTGCATCAACGACTGCGATTCCAGTATTGATAGTGGCTCAGCTGCTGCATGGGGTGACATTTGCGATGGCACATATCGCTGCCATTCAATACATTCAGTCTCAAGAGTCGAACAAAATGGTGGCACTGCAGGCACTTTACAATGCGATACCACTTGGCGCCTTTATCGCGTTAATGACGACCTTAAGTGGTTGGGGTTACGAATTGTGGGGCGCGAATATCTTCTGGGGAATGGCTGCGATGGGTGCTATTGCCCTGTTTATCAAGCTTGAGGAAAGAAGCTCTGTGGTTGAAGTTAATCAACCAGAGTCAGAAGTTCATAGCTGATAACCGATCGTGATTATTAGAGTCTAAAGCACAGAATTTAAGCGATGCGATTGAGTTAATGATTCATCCTTAGTTAAATGAAACCTCTCCCTTATGGAGAGGTTTTTTATGGATGAAGAAAGGGTTTTCAATGCAAGGATGGGTAGTAATTCCAGTCTCTTTAGCCTATTTGGGCGTATTATTTCTGATCGCTTGGTATGGAGACAGGCAGGTTCGTTGGTTATCGCGTTGGCGACCGTGGATCTATAGCCTTTCTATTGCAGTGTATTGCACCTCGTGGACCTTCTACGGAACGGTGGGTCAGGCGAGTAATAATCCTTGGTCTTTCTTACCCATCTATCTCGCACCGATTCTGGTCTTCACCCTTGGGTGGCGGATCTTAGCGCGACTGATTCTGATAGCGAAACGGGAACACATTACCTCAATTGCCGACTTTATCGCGGCTCGTTATGGTAAATCTCAAGGTCTAGCGGTTGCGGTGACGGTTATCGCAGTGATCGGCATTCTTCCTTATATCGCCTTACAACTGCGTGGTATCACAATGGGGCTGGATATTGTCGCCCCGAGTTTGGCGCAAGATTTTGGCTATCAGGATTACCATGTTTCTTGGTTTGTGGTTGGTGCGCTGGCCATTTTTACCATGCTGTTTGGTACAAGACACATCGACAACACGGAACATCACCGTGGCATGATGATGGCGGTGGCGTTTGAGTCGATCGTTAAGCTGGCGGCATTTTTGATTGTTGGCCTCTTTATCATTTATCTGGCGATGAGCAGCGACAAGATTGACCTGCTAGACGTGGCAGCGAGCACTTATGAGTCGCCGAATATTCCGACCTTAATTATCCATACTGTTTTGACCATGTTGGCGATTGTCTGTCTACCGCGCCAGTTTCATACCATGGTTGTTGAGAATGAACGCCCTCAAGACCTGCACACCGCTCGCTGGTTATTTCCGCTTTATCTGATTTTTATGGGGCTGTTTGTTCTGCCAATTGCATGGGCGGGGCAAGGGCTGCTTCCGAATATGCCTGCAGATACGTATGTGATCAGTCTGCCGATGGCTGAAGGCGCCAATCATATTGCCTTGCTTGCGTTCCTTGGCGGTACATCAGCGGCCAGTGGCATGGTGATCGTATCGACCATCGCGTTGGCGATCATGGTGTCGAACGATCTAGTGATGCCGCTATTGCTGCGCCGAATGCGCCTAACCAAAAGGACTCACCGCCACTTCTCTGGGTTACTATTGGTGATTCGTCGTGGGCTTATTTTACTGCTTCTCCTTGGTGCTTGGTTGTTCTATCAGGCGCTCGATACCATACATTCTTTATCCGCTATCGGCTTCCTTTCGTTTGCTGCGATTGCTCAATTTGCACCGGCTCTGATCGGTGGTCTGTACTGGCGCCCTGGCAATCGCAAGGGGGTTTATGTCGGTTTAATGGTCGGCTCGGTGATTTGGCTAATTACTTTGATGAGTCAAACCAGTATGTTGGCTGGCGACAGTCAAAGTAACTTGCTGCTGTGGATCATCACACCACCAGAGTTACTCAATAGTTGGGATATTAGCAGTTCAAACTGGGGGATAGTGCTGAGTATTGTGCTCAATACTTTGTGTTATGCCGTGGTTTCTATTTCGACCAGAGCAAGCCTAAGTGAGCGCTTACAATCGGCGGCATTCGTTGGTACGCCGCTGCCTGAAAATGAGAACATTAGCCTTTATCAAAGCTGTGTAACCGTGGCTGAATTAGAGATGTTGGCGTCGCGCTTTGTCGGTCGCAAGCGAGCGAAAAGCGCTATCCAAAGTTACTGGCAGCAGCAAGGTCAGCCACTACTTCCTAATCAGCAAGCGCCTGCAAGCTTGATTCGACATGCTGAGCGCGTGTTGGCGGGTGTGTTTGGTGCTTCATCTGCGAAGTTAGTACTTACTTCTGCTTTGCAGGGCAGAAATATGCAGCTTGAAGAAGTGGCGATCATCGTTGATGAAGCCTCGGAGTTGTACGATTTTAGCCGTGGCTTACTGCAAGGGGCGATTGAGCACATTGGCCAAGGGATTGCCGTGGTGGACAAACAGATGAGGTTGGTGGCGTGGAATCAGCGTTACTTGGAACTGTTTGAATTCCCTGCTGGTTTGATACAAGTGGGCAGGCCGATCTCCGATGTGATTCGTCATAATGCGCAGCAAGGTTTGTGTGGTCCGGGTGACCCGGAAGATCACGTGCGTCGCCGTGTTTATCACTTGGAACAAGGTACACGACACACCTCTTCTCGTATTCGTCCTGATGGTCGAGTGATTGAGGTGCAAGGTAACCCAATGCCAAGCGGCGGCTTTGTGATGAGCTTTACTGATATCACGGTATTCAGACAAGCAGAGCAGGCGTTAAAAGACGCGAATGAAAGCTTGGAATCAAGAGTACACGAACGAACTCAAGAGCTCGAAAAGCTGAACCATCGTTTGGTTAAAGCAACACAGATATCTGATCAGGAATCACAATCTAAGAGCCGTTTTTTAGCGGCGGTGAGCCACGATTTGATGCAGCCACTGAATGCCGCACGCTTGTTTGCGTCATCACTTTCGGAGGTAGCAAAAGAGCAAGAGGTGAAACAGCTTTCGTCTCATATTGAAAGTGCATTGGGCGCGGCCGAGGACTTGATTGGCGACTTGCTTGATATCTCACGATTAGAGTCTGGCAAACTGGAAACCAACATTCATGCCATTGCGGTGCACGATGTGCTTGCTAACTTGAATGCGGAATTTAGTGCCTTAGCGACTCAGCAAAAAATCGATTTCAAGATGATCCCATCATCTCTGTTTATTAACTCTGACCCTAAGTTGCTGAGACGAGTGATTCAGAACTTTTTGACTAACGCCTTCCGCTATAACCCAGAAGGGAAAGTTGTGCTCGGAGCAAGACGAGTCAATGGGCAGGTGCGAATCGATGTGTGGGATAACGGAACCGGTATTGATGAAGACAAGCAACAAGAGATCTTCGAAGAGTTCACTCGTGGTAGCCAACTCCGCTCCGATCAAGGCTTAGGGCTGGGTCTCGCGATTTCGAAAGGTATTGCTCATGTGCTTGGCCATCAAATATCGATGCGTTCATGGCCGGGACGAGGCAGTGTTTTTTCTATTACGTTAGCAAGATCGGAACAAGTGGCTCCGGTTATGCAAGCTGCGGCGCCCGTCGCGAGCAGTGACATCGAGCACCTTAAAATCTTGTGTGTTGATAATGAACGAGAGATTTTAGTCGGGATGGAGAACCTGATTGGTCGTTGGGGTTGTGAGGTTAAAACGGCGGTTGATTTAGTCGAAAGCTTGCAGTGCCTAGATGGTGACTGGAAGCCCGATGTGATCTTTTCTGATTACCGTCTCGATAATGGCAGAACAGGGCTTGAGGTTTTGCAACAATGTCGTTTACGCCTTGGTGACTCTTTTGAGGGAGTCATCATCACTGCCGACAGAACCGATGATATGTTGGCAGCGATAAAAGCCAATAGTTTTAGCTTTATTGCCAAGCCTGTGAAGCCGCCAAAACTCAGAGCGGTATTGAATCGCGTGAGTTAATTGAATTAACTATTTTCCATAAACTATTAGATCCTAAAAAGGCCTCATCTGAGGCCTTTTTCGATCTGGTAGATTTGTTATGAATTACTGGTTTTAACCTGCGATACCACCTTGAGTGAGAGCGGTTGGGTCAAGCAGCTTGCTGAGCTCTTCTCGGCTTAGATCGGTTTCTCTTTCTGCAACATCAAGGATTGGCAAACCCTCTTTGTAGGCTTTCTTGGCAATATCAGCTGCCTTTAGGTAACCAATCACAGGATTAAGCGCCGTCACCAGAATTGGATTCTTTGAAAGCGCTAAATCCAGGTTGTCTTGGCGTACAGTGAAAGTAGCGATGGCTTTATCTGCCAGAGCAATAGAGCTGTTAGCTAAAAGCTCGATACTTTCTAATACGTTATGAGCAATCACTGGCAGCATCACATTCAGTTGGAAGTTGCCAGATTGGCCCGCGACCGTAATTGTAGTGTCGTTACCAATCACCTGCGCTGCCGCCATCGCTGCAGCTTCTGGAATCACAGGGTTCACTTTACCGGGCATGATAGATGAGCCTGGTTGTAGCGCCTGCAATTCAATCTCTCCTAAGCCAGCTAATGGACCAGAGTTCATCCAGCGAAGATCGTTTGCGATCTTCATGATCGCAACTGCTGCAGTTTTAAGCTGACCCGAAAAGGCAACGATCGCATCTTGGCTACTGAGGTTAAAAAAGAAGTTTTCACTCGAGTTAAAGCTGATCTTTGTCGACTGCGACAGGTTACTTGCAAACTTATCGGCAAAGCGAGGGTCAGCATTGATGCCTGTACCTACCGCCGTTCCACCTTGAGCAAGCGCTTTAATAGCGGGCAGGCTGCTTTCAATCGCTTGTTTAGCGTGTTCAATCTGGAACTTCCAGCCACCCAACTCTTGAGCAAAGGTAATCGGCATCGCATCCATTAGGTGAGTGCGACCGGTTTTCACGACCTCAGCAAGCTCTTGCTGTTTAACGCTCAGTGCTTCAGACAAGTGACTTAGTGCTGGTAGCAGCTTGTTTTCAGCAGTGAGTGCGACACTGACTTGAATAGCTGTTGGTACCACATCGTTACTGCTTTGGCCCATATTGACGTGATCGTTCGGGTTCACGTCGCCTTGCAAACTTCTGGAAGCGAGTGTTGCAATCACTTCGTTGGCGTTCATGTTGGAGCTAGTACCAGAGCCGGTTTGATAAACATCGATCGGGAATTGATCGAGATGTTTACCATCAATGATCTCTTGGCTCGCATCGGCGATCGCATTGGCAATATCACCTTCTAATAAGCCTAATTGAGCATTGGTATCAGCAGCTGCTTGTTTAATTAGCGCCAGTGCTTGGATAAAGTTGGTGGGCATTTTGTGGGAGCTAAATGCGAAGTTATCTGCGGCACGTTGCGTTTGTGCTTGGTAGAGTGCATCAGCAGGAACTTTTACTTCTCCCATGCTGTCTTTTTCAATTCGAAATTGTAGGGTCATCTTTTATCCTTGTTAGCCAAGTGGAGCTTGGACTTGTTGTAGTGTCTGGCTGAGTTTCAAAAAACGCGCTTGGCCATGTGGTTGCTGGCAGTAGTGGCGTTTTAGATAAAATAGAGGTGAGTGAATTGAGTCTAGGCAGATATGACGAAAGGTAAAACTGCGCTCAGGTGACTCAATTGCTTCAATCAGATGGAAGAAAACTTGGCGCAGGTACAGCTCGCACAGCAAAATATTTTCTTGGGCGGCGTGTTTTTCATAGTATGCGGCAAGCGTTTGTGCACACTCGATGTAGTCTCGAATTACAAACGGCTCGTGACCGTGAGCTTGCTTTAAGGTGGTAAAGCGATCCTGCGCTTTATAGAACCTCGAATAGAGAACCTGCTGCTCTTTCATCATCTTCATCTCTTTATTGGATGTTAATGATAATTATTATCAAATGAGACTTTAAACACAACCCTTTGTTTCTGTTTTTATAAAACGGCAGACAAAAGAAAAAAGCCGATACATAACGTACCGGCTTTCTGAGATTCAGTGCCTAACCCCTACAATGTAAGTACTGATTCATTTTTTGTTAAACATCTTTGTTTCGTGGTCATGCTTAGTGGTCGTGAGCTTGACCTGCACCTTTAGGGTAACGGATGTTTTCAACCATCTCTTGCACGTCTTGTGGTACTTCAGCAGTCACTTTGTTTACCGCAATTGATACTACGAAGTTTAGACACATACCTAGCGTACCGATCCCTTCTGGGCTGATACCAAACCACCAGTTTTCAGGTGTGCTTGCTGCTGGGTTAATGAACTTGAAGTAGATGATGTAGCTTGCTGTGAAGGCGATACCTGTCAACATACCTGCAATCGCGCCTTCCTTGTTCATCTTCTTGTAGAAGATACCTAGGATAATGGCTGGGAAGAAGGATGCTGCGGCTAAGCCGAAGGCAAACGCTACTACCTGAGCTACGAAGCCTGGTGGGTTAATACCTAAATAACCAGCACCGATAATCGCGACAATTGCTGCCAAACGAGCGGCTAGGAGCTCCTGCTTGTCGGTCATGTTTGGTCTGAAGCCTTTCTTCAACAAGTCATGTGAAATCGATGTTGATATTACCAGTAGCAGACCTGCTGCTGTTGATAGTGCGGCTGCTAGGCCACCTGCTGCCAGTAAAGCTACAACCCAGTTTGGTAGTTTTGCTAGCTCAGGAGAAGCCAGTACGATGATGTCACGGTTAATCTTCATCTCGTTGCGCTCATCGCCCGAGTAGAACATTTTGCCATCGCCGTTCTTATCTTCCCAACCTACTAGGCCAGTGCTTTCCCAGTTTTTGTACCAGCTAGGTGCGTCTGCTGCAGCGACACCTTGCATGTCTGGGCCGTTAATCGTTTCGATCATGTTTACACGAGCGAATGCTGCAACGCCTGGTGCTGTTGTGTACAGCAATGAGATGAACAGTAGTGCCCAACCTGCTGAGATACGAGCGTCACGTACTTTAGGTACTGTGAAGAAACGGATGATTACGTGTGGAAGACCTGCTGTACCCACCATTAGAGCTGCACAGATGAAGAATACATCCACCATGCTCTTGTTACCTTCGGTATAGGCGGTAAATCCGAGTTCTTCGGTGAGTCCATCCAGTTTATCGAGAAGGTAAACGTCTGTGCCTGAAATCGTTGAACCCATACCAACTTGTGGGAGCGGGTTACCTGTCATCATGATTGACGTAAAGATTGCTGGAACAAGGAAGGCGAAAATGAGGACACAGAATTGAGCTACCTGAGTATAAGTGATGCCTTTCATGCCACCAAGTACTGCGTAGAAGAACACAATACCCATACCAATGATGATACCTAGGTTAATGTCGACCTCTAGGAAACGAGAGAATACTACGCCCACACCACGCATCTGGCCTGCAACGTATGTGAATGATACGAAGATTGCACAGAATACCGCTACCATACGTGCTGTTTTCGAGTAGTAACGCTCACCGATGAAATCAGGAACCGTAAACTGACCGAACTTACGTAGGTAAGGTGCTAAACATAGCGCAAGTAGTACATAACCACCTGTCCAACCCATCAGGTAAACCGCACCGTCGTAACCAACGAATGAGATGATACCTGCCATTGAGATGAATGACGCTGCCGACATCCAGTCAGCGGCTGTCGCCATACCGTTTGCTACTGGGTGTACACCACCGCCCGCAACGTAGAATTCACTGGTAGACCCTGCACGAGCCCAGATTGCGATGCCGATATACAGTGCGAAAGTGATACCGACGAGAATAAACGTCCAAGTTTGAATATCCATTTTCTAGCCTCTAGTCTTCCTGTACGTTGTATTTTTTGTCGAGCGCATTCATGCGGACAACGTAAATGAATATCAGCGCCACGAAGGTATATATCGAGCCTTGTTGAGCGAACCAAAAGCCGAGCTTGAACCCGCCAAACTGAACGGTGTTGAGGGCATCAACAAATAAGATGCCTGCGCCGTAAGACACTGCGAACCAGATCGCGAGCAGTGTTCCCATAATTCCCAAGTTTTCCTTCCAGTAGGCTTGAGCATGTTCCGTAGATTCGAACGCCATTGCCTTCTCCTTTATTCCGTTTCCGTAGAATTTAGTTGTGTTAACGTAATGTTACGATTTGAAATGTAGCAAGGATAAGTCAAGTGGTCTGTGCAACTTTAGTCGGGACGGTATTAGCCCTAATTCACTGAAATATTGGAGTCGGGAGACAAAACCATATAAAAATGCGATGTTACAAGGTTGTTAACTTAGCCAAAAGTCTAACAAAAAGGGATGAATTAGTGAGGGAGTAATAAAATTTAACAACTAAATGACAGAGAATCATTATTTAGTCCTGCATATGACAAGAAGGGAAATATAAGTTTGTTATAGTAATTACGCTGCTTTTAGAGCCCTTTTCTTGCTTAATAGCAGAAATTCGACATGCTTTAATCACGAGTTTTATTCTTTGGGGGAACGAATTGGACGCAATAACTATTAATCACTTATTTTTAACTGGTGCCGTGCTCATCGCCATCAGTGTGCTTTTCTCACAAGTGTCCTCACGATTGGGCGTTCCGATTCTTTTGATCTTTTTGTTTGTTGGTATGTTGGCGGGCGAAGATGGCCCCGGCGGCATCAATTTTGATGACTATTCATTAACTTACTTGGTGAGTAACCTCGCGCTTGCCGTGATCTTGCTTGATGGTGGTATGCGTACTAAGGTGGCGAGTTTTAAGGTCGCGTTTTGGCCCTCTCTGTCGTTAGCCACGATAGGTGTGGCTTGTACAGCGACTCTCACCGGCTTAATGGCGGCTTGGCTCTTCGACCTATCATTGATGCAAGGTATTTTGGTAGGGGCGATTGTGGGCTCGACCGATGCCGCTGCGGTATTTTCTCTGCTCAAAGGACAGAGCCTTAACGAGCGTGTTGGTTCAACCTTAGAGATAGAATCTGGTACCAACGATCCAATGGCGGTCTTCTTAACGGTGACCTTAATCGCGCTACTTGGCACCCCAGATGCAGAGATGGGGATGAACTTCCTGCTTAAAAGCTTCGCGATGCAATTTGGTGTCGGTACGCTTATCGGCCTCGGTGGCGGTTGGGTTCTGTGGAGTCTAATCAACCGAATACAGTTGGCTGATGGTCTTTACTCGATTCTGGTACTGAGTGGCGGTGTGGCTCAGTTTGCTTTCTCTAATATGCTTGGCGGCAGTGGCATCTTGTCGATTTACCTTGTGGGCTTGTTCATTGGTAATCGTCCAACACGTTCTCGACACTCGATTCTCAATGTTCTTGATGGCATGACCTGGCTAAGCCAGATTGTGATGTTCTTGGTTCTTGGTCTCTTGGTAACACCATCGACATTGATGGAGATTGCGCTGCCTGCCTTGGCGCTAGCTTTCGGTATGATTCTGTTTGCTCGTCCGCTGTCGGTTTGGTTAGGTTTGCTGCCATTTCGACGTTTTACCACCAAGGAGCGTTGGTTTGTTTCTTGGGTAGGTTTACGTGGAGCGGTACCGATCATTTTGGCGGTATTCCCGATGATAGCGGGTCTGCCTAATGCTCAGCTGTATTTCAATATCGCGTTCTTCGTGGTTATGGTCTCGTTAATTGTTCAAGGTGGTAGCTTGATGAAGGTTGCGAGGCTGGCTCAAGTCACCTTGCCACCAACACCGACACCTATTTCACGTACTGGTATCGAGATTTACCCGACCAGCGAATGGGAGATGTTTGTCTACAAGCTGAAAGAAGAGAAGTGGTGTGTCGGTGAGCCGCTTAAGCGCTTGTCGATGCCAGAGGGTACACGTATTACCGCGCTGTTTCGACAAGACGCTTTGCTTCACCCGTCGGGTAGCACTGTGTTAGAAGCGAACGATATTCTTTGTGTGCTTGGTCAAGACAAAGACTTAGACAGCTTAAGTGAATTGTTCAGTGAGGCGCCGGAAGCTGAAGAGGTTGCACGATTCTTTGGTGATTTCTTCCTTGAGGTTGGTTTGTCGATAGCGGCGGTGAGTGATTGCTATGGCATTGAGCTTGGTTCTGAAGAAGAGCGAGAGATGACGCTAAAAGAGCTGGCTGAGCGCGAACTTGGTCCTCATCCAGTATTAGGTGATAGTTTTGAGTGGCATGACATCAATTGGGTGGTTGCAGAGACAGAAGATCATAAAGCCGTCAAGCTGGGTTTATGTTTACCTAAGACGACTTTAGAAGAGGATATCAGTGGCGCTTAATTATGGACTTCTTGCAGTAAGATAACCGCTTGAGTTCGGTTTTTTACGTCCAGTTTTCGGAAGATGGCTGTCATGTGCGCCTTGATGGTTGCTTCCGAAACATTCAGTTCATAGGCGATTTGTTTGTTCAGCAGGCCATCGGAAAGCATCCCTAGCACCTTATATTGTTGTGGCGTCAGTGTGGCAATTTTTTCCGCAAGGTCGCTAAAAGCCGCATTGTTAGTAATCAGTCCTTCAGGGAAGAATGGGTCGCCATTCAGCACTTGATTCAGTGCACTCACCAATTCACGCATGTCACTCGACTTTGGAATAAAACCAAACGCACCATGGCTTTTCACTTGAGTGACCACGCTAGCCTCTTCACTTGCCGAGATCACGACAATCGGTAGATCTGGGTATTCTGCACGAAGCTGAATCAGACCAGACATCCCATTGGCTCCCGGCATTTTTAGATCGAGCAGCAGTAGGTCGGGTTCATCTTCTTTTTTAAGCAGAGTCAGTAACGCGTCGAGAGAGTCGGCCTCAAGCAGGTTCGCACCGCTGATCGCCATATGAACTGACTGAAATAGGGCGTTGCGGAAGAGAGGGTGGTCATCAGCAATGATGATGGTGTAGGTCGAGTCCATGACGTCCATACTTTTAACAATTTAGTTAATATTTATTATCATCTTGATTGAGTATGTGGACAATATCTATGCTTTAAAAGTCTGAACCATATCGACTTTTATCCCCTTTCTACGAAAGCGTTTCTTGCTATAACAAAAAGCCGCACTGCCATCTCGTGATGAGGGGCGGGGCGGCTTTGTCAGCAAAGCATTTAGACCAATGTTGCCGTTATAGCTGGTGGTCTTGCATGTGTTTTAAGAATAGATCGGCAGGCATAAAACCAGTCACGCGAGCATTTGGAACATGGTTGCCCTCGCTATCCCAGAACTCAATGGTTGGTAAGCCAAGTACCTGCATCTGCCTCAGTAATTCAATGTCTTGAGGCATGTTTCGCGTTACGTCTGCTTGAAGTAACACGAAGTCAGACAGTTTGTTCTCGACATCTGCTTGATGGAAGGTGTACTTCTCAAACTCTTTACATGCCACACACCAGTCGGCGTAGAAATCGAGCATTACCGGTTTACCCAGTTTCTTCGCTTCAATGAGCTGGATTTCAAGCTCTTCAACAGTGTTAATGCGTGTAAACTGGATCTGCTGTTCCACTACAACGCTCTTTTCTGCAAACCAGTAATTGAGTGCAGGTTGAGCAGAAGCAAACAGACCAAGCATTGCGATAATACCTACTGCACTTTGCTTCCAGCCACCAAATGGCAGTGCGTTCTTGCTGTGATACAACCAACCGAAGGCGATGAAACCAAGGCCAGACCAAAGCGCGGTTGCCCATGGCTCAGGGATGATGCGTTCTAGTAGGAAGATTGGTGCTGCTAACAAGATAAAGCCGAATACGACCTTCACCTTGTCCATCCAGCTGCCCGCTTTTGGCAGTAGCTTATTGCCGAATACCGCCACCAAGATTAGCGGAATACCCATACCCATGGCTAACGCGTACAGAGCAATTGCACCGGTAAATAGGTCGCCACTTTGAGCAACATACAGCAACGCACCCGAGAGTGGGGCTGTAGTACAAGGTGAACATACCAAGCCAGATATCGCACCCATAGCGAACACGCCCAAGGTATTGCCACCTTGCTGCTTGTTGCTTTGGTTGTTGAGCCAGGTTTGGACACCGCTCGGCAGTTGTAGGTTATATACGCCGAACATCGACATCGCTAATGCTACGAATAGCACGCTCAACGCAATCAACACGTAAGGATGTTGCATCGCAGCTTGGAATTGCATACCCGCAGACGCAACCACCAAACCCAGTAGGGTGTAAGTTAGCGCCATACCTTGCACGTATATGAAGGATAACATCAACGCGCGACCTTGGCTGAGCTTGCCACCACCTAACACGATGCCCGTAAGGATTGGATACATAGGCAGAACACACGGTGTGAAGGCTAAGCCAACTCCGAGCGCCAAGAACAGCAATGGAGTCCACCAACTGTCACCGAGTTTATCGGCTAGGCTCGCTTCTTTTGAAACGGGTGCGCTTGATTGTGGTGCTGTGTTATTTGCCACATCTGCTTTTGTAGAAGCAACTCGTGGTGAGGTGTTCGCTTGGTTACTGGTAGTTTTAGCTGCAGTGTCGCTTGACCCCGTCGTTTCAAACGGTGCAATGTCGATGACACGAGTTTCTGGAGGGTAGCAGAAGCCAGCCTCGGCACAGCCTTGATACTTAACGATCAGCTGTGAGCTATCTTGGTAACTTTGCAGAGGAACTTGTACGAATAGCGGTTGAGTATAAACACTCACTTCACCAAAGAATTCATCTTGGTGTGGTTTACCATCTTCTAACTCAACATTACCGATAGCGAGATTTTGGCCGCTAAAAGAGAGGCTATGTTGATAGAGGTAGTAGCCTTCTTTTACCTGCCAGTCGAGAAGCACCTTGCCATCTTGCTGGTAGTAATTGAAAGGGAAAGCTTGGTCTACAGTAACAAAACCGTTGTTATTGCCTCCGAAGCTTGGCTCGGCGTTGTCATTTCCAAAAAGCGCCCACGCAGGCTGGGTGAATAGGGAAATACAAACAAAAAGTAATGTGGCAAGTCGTCGCATACTATTTAGTCATTTAATGAAGTTATGGGTATCTTAACTCAATCAGACCGTAATAGTTTGCTATTAGTTTCATTGTCTAGCAAATATCCCTTAGGGCGGGAAATTCACTTTCTTAGGTAATCGGGATAGGGTCAGCCTTGCAGCAGGCATAGGAAGCCCTTGCCAGTACCCCATTTAAGCGACACCTAAGCGTGCTTTTACCACTTGCTCACAAGCATCGATATTGGTTGTGTCTTTTGGAATAATTAACACGGTGTCGTTGCCGCCAACAGTACCGATAATCTCGGTATGTGGGTCGATATCTACTAATCTTGCGACTAACTGCGCACAACCTGGATGAGTTTTTACTATCACCATTGCTTGGTTATGAGTGATTAATTCGATTTGCGATGAGATGGACGCATCGACACGTACAGGCGCGCTTTCAACCGTGATGCAGTAGACCTTTTTACCACAGGCATTCTGGATTTTGACTACGCCGAGCTGTGACAAAATACGAGATACCGTCGATTGGCTAATACCGGTATAGCCGATCTCGACCAGCTTTTCGCGCAGCTGGTTTTGGGTAGAAAAGCTTTGTTGTTGTAGTAGGCGTTTGCACGCTGCAGTCAGTGTTTTATCTTCAGCTGAATACAAGCAAACGTGCTCAGTGATCGGGTTCATGAACAACTCCTTAAGGTCAACAGTGATACCGCTTGTCCATAGCGTCGTGCGCACTCCCAAAGCCGTAGAGTACGATTTGTTTATTAGGGCTTACCGACGAATCCTGAAGTAAAGAAGGGTGGGTATGCGAGATGTATGATCATCTATGCATTCAGTCTACCACTAAAGGATAGTTATCTTTTTGAAGGGGATCACCAAATAAAATTCTGGTTATTTACTTATATTTTGGTGCTTTATGCTTGAGGTAAGTGGATATTTATTCCACATTGGGAATAAATATCCATGTGTTTTTCAAGGGTTTGACCTTGTGCTAATTAGGATAAGGGTTAGCGAATTTCACTCATGATCTCGCGAGAGAATACTTTTTCACAGTAATGGCATTTTAGCTGCACATTTTCCTGTTTTAGCTGCACTTTAAATCTACTTTCAACGGGGTCACCGTGTGAAATACAGTTGCTATTTGGGCATGAAAACACGCTGTTGATTTGCTCTGGCAGTACAAGCGTCAGTTTGTTTACAACCTTGTACTCTTCAATCTGATTGACTGTTGCTTGTGGCGCATACAGAGCTAATTGGTTCGCCTGCTCTTTGGTTAGAAAGATGTTCTCAATTTTGATCAGGTCTTTGTGACCCAGCGCGGATGATGGCAGGTTTAATCCCATGGTGATGCGCTGTTCGGTTTTGTGCATCTTGAACAGTTTAAGGATTTTGATACCTAGGTGAGCAGGGATGTGGTCAATGACGCTGCCGTTACGGATCGCTTCTACTTGTAGCTGAGTTTGTTTAACCATGACTGTGTCTCCTGCTTATAAAGTGTCGTTTAGAACTAGGGCTAATAGGGCTTCGCGAGCGTATACACCATTTTCAGCTTGCTCGAAGTAGTAAGCGTGTGGTGTTTTATCAACGTCGGTGGTGATCTCGTCAACGCGTGGCAGTGGGTGAAGCACTTTCATGTTTTGGCGGGCGTCTTTCAATGTGTCGGCGGTGAGGATGTAAGCCGATTTCATGTGTGCGTATTCTGATGCATCAAAGCGCTCTTTCTGTACGCGAGTCATGTATAGCACATCCAGTTCCGGTACCACTTCTTCAATACTGCTGTGTGTGCTGTATTGAATGCCCATCACTTCCAGTTCTTCACAGATGTAATCCGGCATCGCTAATACTTCAGGTGCGATAAAGAAGAAATGCACGTTATTGAATTTTGATAGTGCTTGCGTCAATGAGTGCACGGTGCGGCCATATTTAAGGTCGCCGACAAACGCCACATTGAGGTTGTCGAGTGTACCTTGCGTTTCGTAAATCGAGAACAGGTCTAGTAGGGTTTGAGTTGGGTGTTGGTTCGCGCCATCACCGCCGTTCACCACTGGCACACTGTTAGAGAACTCAGACGCCAAGCGTGCCGCCCCTTCTTGTGGGTGACGCATCACAAAGGCATCAACGTACGATGAAATCACCTGCACTGAATCGGCAAGCGTTTCGCCTTTCTTAGCCAGTGATGTGTTACCGCCATTATCAAAACCGATGACTGTGCCACCAAGGCGTTGAACTGCGGTTTCGAATGAGAGGCGAGTTCGAGTTGAAGGCTCAAAGAAACAGCTCGCAACGACTTTATTTTTCAGCAACTCTGGATTTGGTTCAGCCTTGAGCCTTGCTGCGGTATCGACGATAAGCTCCAGTTCATCACGAGAGAGCTCAGGAATGGAGATGATGTGCTTGTTAAATAACGAATGCGCCATAACGGGTCTTCCTTCTATGCATACAGTCAAATTGCGGACAAAAAAAAGCCCCCTAAAAATAGGAGGCGTCGAAACGATCAATAGAGCAAAATAAAAATGACACCGACGCCACTCTTTGGCGTGTAGTTTGACAATCATGTGCGACAAAACTGCGGTTCATTTTTTGCTCTCTTTAGACAAATTGCGGAGGATTATACTCAGATAAAAAAAGCGCGCAATATTTTATGTAAAGTATTCATTTTATGGATATTTATGCCAAATTATCCTGCGTTTTTACTTCTTTTTAAGCTTTTGTTGGGGCTGAAAAATTTCGACTTTTTTAGGCAATAATCTTTTCAAATGAATGAAAAAAAATGCGGGTTTTATCCAAGGGAAAATTCCCATGCACGCCACCCGCATTTCCCTGTTATTGCACTCAAATTATCGACTGGTTTGAAAATAAGAGAGTGCTTTGCTTCTAAGCTTTTTAACTGTTTTGCTTATTAGTTACCTAGTGTTGCAACCATCACAGCTTTGATGGTGTGCATGCGGTTTTCAGCTTCATCGAACACGATAGAGAATTCAGATTCGACCACTTCATCAGTCACTTCCACACCGTCTTTTAGCTGTGGATATTCTGCAGTAAGCTGTTTACCTACCGTGGTATCTTCGCCATGGAAAGCTGGTAGACAGTGCATGAATTTCACGTGTGGGTTACCGGTTGCTTTTAGCATTTCCATGTTCACTTGGTAAGGCATCATTAGGTTAATGCGCTCAGCCCACGCTTCTTTCGCTTCACCCATCGATACCCAAACGTCGGTGTATAGGAAGTCACAATCTTGCACGCCTTCTTGAACATCTTCAGTTAGGGTGATTTTGCCGCCAGTGTGCTCTGCGATTTCACGGCATTGAGCCAATAGCCCTTCTTCTGGCCAGAATTGCTTAGGAGCTACAAGGCGAATGTCCATGCCCATTTTCGCTGCGCCAACCATTAGAGAGTTACCCATGTTGTTACGAGCATCACCTAGATAAGCAAACTTGATTTCATGTAGCTGTTTGCCACGGCCGTATTCAGTCATGGTCAGGAAGTCTGCCAAGATTTGAGTTGGGTGGAATTCGTCAGTCAGACCATTCCATACCGGTACACCAGCGTAAGCGCCTAGCTCCTCAACAATCTCTTGACCGAAGCCACGGTATTCAATGCCATCGTATATGCGGCCAAGAACGCGAGCGGTATCTTTCATCGATTCTTTGTGACCAATTTGAGAACCAGATGGGCCTAAGTAAGAGACGCGAGCACCTTGGTCGAATGCTGCCACTTCGAATGCACAGCGAGTACGAGTTGAGGTTTTCTCAAAGATAAGTGCGATGTTTTTGCCAGTCAGTTGTGGCTGTTCGTAACCGTTGTACTTCGCTTTTTTAAGCTCCATTGAAAGATCTAACAAATGTTGAATTTCGCGTGGAGTGAAATCTAGTAGTTTTAGGAAGTTACGATTGCGTAGGTTAAAAGCCATGATGTATTCCTTCTTAGATTTAGGCGCTTTCCTGTTACAGGGAAAGAAAATTCAAGAAAGCACGATTTAATTTTTGTGTATTAATTTCAGTTCAAACGGTGATTCAGTTTTCTCGCAAGGTTTGAAAAGCTCACGAGTGGATTAATCTTTGGTGATGTTGGTACCCGCTTGGCCTTGCAGAATTTGCAAACCATCTTCGAGTGCACCGATACCGACGACTTTGCCGCCTTGTTGGATGAATTCGCACGATGCTTCAATTTTTGGTCCCATGGAGCCGGCATCAAATTCGAACTTCGTAAGTTCACCTGGCGTAGTACTGCGCAGTGCGTGTTGAGTCGGTTTGCCCCAATCTAGGTAAACCGCGTCTGCGTCAGTCAGAATCAGTAGTGCATCGGCATTCAATTGTTTTGCTAAGAAAGCGGCGGACATGTCTTTGTCGATAACCGCTTCGACACCAACCAATTTGCCATGCTCTTTTTTCACTGGAATGCCGCCACCGCCAGTGCAGATTACTAGGTGACCCGCTTCGATAAGCTGGGTGATCGCTTCATGTTCAACGATGCCGGTTGGTCTTGGGCTTGGCACAACACGACGGAAGTGTTGGCCGTCTGGTTTTACTATCCAGTGGAACTTTTCTGCCAATTCACGCGCTTCTGCTTCTTCGTAGATTGGGCCGATTGGCTTGGTTGGATCGGCAAACGCAGGGTCGTTTGGATCAACCGTCATTTGGGTCAACATGCATGAGATGTTGCGGTTCGGCAGATAGTTTTTGAACTCTTGCATCAGCATGTAACCGATCATGCCTTGCGTTTCGCTGCCCAATACATCCAGTGGGTATGGATTTACTTTCTTGTATTCCAAACCTTGCAGAGCAAGTAAGCCAACTTGTGGACCATTACCGTGCACTAACACCACGTTGTACTCTTTGGCGATTTCAGAGATGGTTTTCACCGCTGTCTCAATATTGCGGCGCTGAACGTCAGCTTCTAACGACTCACCGCGACGAAGTAGGGCGTTACCACCGAGTGCAACAACAACAGTTTGTTTAGTCATAATTGTGTTCTCTTATTGGGGCCAAGTTGAGGTTATTTGCGTTCATCAACTTGGCTGTTTCGTCTTAGTGATTAGATACCATCACGCTCAATAGGGCAGCTCATGCAACGTGCGCCACCACGGCCACGACCAAGCTCGTCTCCAGGAATTGTCAGCACTGTGATGCCTGCTTTATCGTATTTTTCGTTGGTGTAGGTGTTACCTTCGTAGCCAATAACGACGCCAGGTTTCACCGTAAGAACGTTGTTCGCATCATTCCACTGCTCACGTTCTGCATGGAAGTTGTCACCACCAGTAGTGATGAGGTTTAGCTTGTCTACGCCCAATGCTTTTTCGATAGCGGTAACGAAGTAGCCTTCTTCTTTCAATTTCACCGCACCAGACTCATCACCGGTTAGGTTCCAGCACTTCACATCTTTACTCACCACTTCAGGGTAAACAGAGAACGTATCTTCGTTCATGTGTGTCATTACCGTGTCTAGGTGCATGCAAGAGCGGTGTTTTGGTAGCTGCATAGCGATAACTTGCTTCGCTTGGCCGTGTTTGAACAGGTTTGACGCTAACTGTTCAACACCTTGTGGCGTGGTACGCTCCGACATACCGATAAGCACTGTGCCGCGGCCGATAACAAGTACGTCGCCACCCTCAATCGTTGAGTTGTCGTAGTTGATGCTCTCTTCATCGCCGAAGTATTTAATGAAGTCTTGGCCTGCGAAGGTTGGGTGCCAACGGTAAATCGCACGCACGTGGTTGGTTTCGCGTTGACGTGCTGGTTTCGCCATTGGGTTGATCGATACACCACCGTAAACCCAGCAAGAGGTGTCGCGAGTAAATAGGTGGTTTGGTAAAGGCTCAATAATGAAGTCGGTTGGTGTGAACATGCCTTGCATCATTGAAGAAGACTTCATCGGCATTTCAGCGTAAGACAGACCGCCGGTTAGGATTTTTGCAAGCTCTAGGTTTGGTAAGTCAGCTAAGTAGCAGCGTACGTCGTTAGCAAAAGTTTTACCCAAACGGTAATCAGACACTTGGCAGTTCAGTAGCCAGTCTTTCGCTTCCGGTACGGCTAGGGTATCTGCTAGTAGGTCAGTAAGAAGAAGAACCTCAACACCCTGATCACGTAGCGTTTGAGTGAATACGTCATGCTCTTTACCTGCACGCTCAACAGCCAGTACGTCATCAAACAGCAAATCGTGACAGTTAGATGGTGTTAAGTGAGTCAGTGCGCGTCTTGGGCGATGAACTAGAACACGACGCAATTGACCTATTTCAGAACCTACATAGAACTTACTCATGATCGCCTCTCTCTTAAATATTTGAATTACTTTCATTGCTAAGAGTAATTATTTATTTTCCAGTTGAGGATAATGAATTATTTATTCATATCTCTTGTCTGGAGTTAATATTACGCCTGCTACTCAGGGATTCTTAGAGATCTATCACAAATCATTTTTTATCCCTCATCCCTTTAGAAACAAGGGTTTTAACAAATTTTATGCACTTTGAACTATCATCGATTGCTTCTAAAAAGTTAATCCTGGGGGAACATTATTCATGTTTTTCTATTCCAGATTAGTAAAATCTAAATAGTGGGGGTTTATATGCAATGTACTTTAATTGATAAAAGTGAGCTGAAAGTGAAAGTATGCAGTATTTTTATTTATATATTTAATTTTGAATGTGGAATTAATTATCCGTTAACAAATTAAATTCTTATAAAGTTATTTGGGTCACGTTTTAATATAGGACTTATGAGGTTTTTTTTAATTGGGTTTGACCATTTATTTATTTTTTGTCGTTACTTTTAATAAATCTGTAAATATATTTAACGCTAATGCATGACTAAATATTTCCCCATATATCACCTTGGTAAATAATGAGTGGTTTTGTTAGCTTTGTCTGTGATGTTTACAGGTGAGTTGGGGCGTTGAGATAGCGCTTCTTGGGAGCTGCTGAGTTCGCTATGGGCTGCAGTAATGGTAAAACTGGTTGAGCTAGCGATAGATCTAAAAAAGCCGCTATCGAAGCGACTTTGAATGGAAGTGTGTTTGCTTAAGGGATGCTAGATAAGCGCACCAATACTCAGTACTACGATGCAGAACACGGTTAAGATACCGATCAATGGCATGACCCATTTTACCCAGCGTACGTAAGGCACACGAGCTATCGCCAAGCCACCCATTACCACCGCAGAGGTTGGGGTAATGAGGTTTACCAAGCCTGAAGCTGATTGGTAAGCGGTAATCACAAGGTCTCTACTAACACCTGCAAAGTCAGCCAATGGCGCCATGATAGGCATGGTCAGTACTGCTAGGCCTGATGTCGATGGCACTAAGAATGACAATAGAATCTCTAGGAAGAACATCACGTTAATAAAGATAACGGATGAGAGCCCGGTGACCATCTGCTCTGCAGAGAACAGAATCGTATCGGTGATCATTCCGCGGTCCATCACCACCACAATACCACGTGCAATACCTATGATTAGCGCTACACCGAGCAGGTCACGTGCGCCGTCAATGAAGCTTGAGGTAAACTCTTCTTCGCTTATGCGAGCCACAATACCGACAATGATGGTCGCTGCTAGGAACATCGCAGAGATCTCCGCCATCCACCATCCAGCAACGGATACGCCATAAATCATTACCGCGAATGAGCCACCAAAAATAGTTAGAATCAGTTTACGAGTCGCAGTGAATTCCAGTTTTTCTCTGCTTGAATTGCCAAGAAAGTGCGCTTTGTTTTCTTCGTACTTGTCATACACAATCGACTTGCTTGGGGCTGCTTGCACCATTCTTGCATAGCGCATGACGTAAGCGACACAGATACCCCAACCAATAATCAACATTGCCACACGCACCACAATACCGTCAGTAAATGGGATGCCAGAAGCGTTAGCCGCGATAACCGTTGCGAACGGGTTAATGGTAGAACCTAGTACCCCTATGCCCGAGCCTAGAAGTACAGTCGCTGTTGCCACTAGAGGGTCAAAGCGAGCTGCCATCATGACAGGCACAAGAAGCGTATAGAATGGGAGTGATTCTTCCGCCATACCATAGACAGTGCCGCCGGCGGCAAACAGTGCCATCAGTATTGGTATCATCAACTCTTCTCGTCCTTCGAAGCGTGCGGTGACGCGTTCGATACCAGCATCAATTGCACCTGTCTTGGTAACTAGCCCTAAGAAGCCACCAATGATGAGAATGAACAGTGAAACGTCGATTGCAGCAGCTTCATAGCTATTATGGTCGTAGAAGCCATCAATCGGCGCTAGCAGTACGTCAATCACGCCTTGAGGGTTACCTTCAACCGCTTGATAGGTTCCGGTTACTGGCACTTCTCGGCCTAATTCTTCATTCATTGCTCGGTCATATTGGCCCGCTGGAACAATCCAGGTCAGTAGAGCAACGAATGTAATTAAAATAAACAGAATGGTATAAGCAGAAGGGAATTTAAAGTTGGCAAAGAAGCCGCCCTTTTTTTTCTCGCTTGGTATCGTTTGAGTTGTCATGGCTATCTCCTTACATCATCTTAAGTAGAAGAGATGTGAATTAGCGAATAATGATTTATAGACTGTAAATACACTGACACTTATAAATTACCCAACGATATAAATTTGCGGGCTTTAAATTAAAGTTATTTGATATTTACTAATCAAGATGAAGTTTGTTTAATTTAGCTGCGGTTATTTTATTCCTTACTTAATCATTTAAGTTTGGTGCTGTTCACAAAAATAGTAGCCAGTAAAAGGGCTAAAAAATGTGAGGAAAACCGTAAGGTTTTTTGGTTAACTAGTTTGGATTAATATTCGGTTTGGTTAGTTTGTAAATAGGGGAGGGTTGATTTGATAGGTGTCGATAGATAATGGGTTGGATAGTCTTGGAATTTTATTCAAACTTTATTTTTGAACGAGTTTTAAAGTTTGTCATGGTTATTTGACGGGCATCAAAAATCACATTAAGCCACAAAAAAAAAGGAAGCCGAAGCTTCCTTTTAGAGTCATATCATCAGTGGATTTTAGATAAACAGACCACCGAATGCGAAGCCTAGTGCTACTGCAGTACTGATTGTTACCACACCTGGAATGAAGAACGGGTGGTTGAATACTAGGTTACCGATACGCGTTGAGCCTGTGTCATCCATCTCAACCGCAGCCAGTAGCGTAGGGTAAGTAGGAAGAACGAACAGTGCACTTACTGCAGCGAAAGAAGCAACGGCTGTTAGTGGTGCTACGCCAATTGCTAGTGCTGCAGGCATTAATGCAACCGTTGTTGCGCCTTGAGAGTAAAGCAGCATAGAAGCGAAGAACAGAACAAGAGCCAGCATCCATGGGTAATCTGCCAGTAGCGCACCAGCAACGTCTTTGATTTCAGCAACGTGTGCGTTCACAAACGTAGAACCTAACCAAGCCACACCAAGTACACATACACACGCAGTCATACCAGAGCGGAATGTAGGTGCTGAAGAAATTTTCGCTGCATCGATCTTAGTGAACATTACGATTGCCGCTGCTACTGCCAACATCACCGACATGATCGCTTCGTTACGACCTAGTGTAGGGTTTTCGATTAGGCCAACAGAGCTTGAGATAGCCGCTGCGTAACAAACCACGAAGCCAATCGCCGCTAGGAAGATGTATGTCGCTTTCTTCGCTGTAGGAAGGATTTCGCGCTTCTCATCTGTTGCTAGTTTGATTAGACCTTTCTCTAGGCGCTCTTGGTAAACAGGATCGTCTTTTAGTTCGCTACCCATGTAGTTAGCAACAACAGCACCCACCATACAAGCGATGAAGGTTGTTGGGATACAAACCATCAGTAGTGTTAGGTAATCAACACCGAATGGTGCAAGCATGGCTGCGAAAGCCACAACTGCTGCTGAGATTGGCGAAGCCGTGATAGCAATTTGAGACGCAACAACAGCAATAGACAGTGGGCGAGAAGGACGTACACCTTGGTATTTCGCTACTTCCGCAATAACAGGCAGAGTTGAGAATGCAGTGTGGCCAGTACCCGCCATTAGCGTCATTAAAAAGGTCACAATTGGCGCGTAAAAGGTGATGCGTTCAGGGTGCTTACGCAAAAAGTTTTCTGCAATTTGCACCAACCAGTCCATACCGCCAGCAACCTGCATTGCAGCAATTGCGGTGATAACCGACATGATAATCAGGATTACATCAATTGGGATAAAAGATTGGCTTGTTGGTACGCCAAGCATAAGTGAAAGTGCAATAACACCAGCACCACCGGCGAAGCCGATACCGATGCCGCCAATTCTGGCCCCTAAGAAGATAAAGAGCAGGACGATAAACAGTTCTACTGCAATCATAATTAACACCTCATGTAGATCTTATTATGTGACCACTCGTTGAGAGAATGTTCAGATAATAGTTCTATGGTTTAGATTCAATTAAGCAAAAGCGCAACATACATAAAACCATATAGTAAACATGGTTAATCGTATTGGAGCCTAAAAAAGGGCTCCGTTTGGAGCCCTTTCTCACTAGCGTTACTCGTAGCGTTTTGCTTTATACTGAGGATGCATCAAATTTTCAACAGAGAAAATGTCATCAAGTTCTTCTTCGGTTAGTAAACCGCGCTCTAGAACCACATCACGAACACTCTTACCTGTTTCTGCACAGATCTTACCAACAATGTCACCTTCGTGGTGGCCAATGTATGGGTTGAGGTAAGTTACGATACCGATAGAGTTAAAGACGTGCGCTTCACAGATTTCTTTGTTTACCGTAATGCCGTCTACACACTTGTCGCGTAGGTTCACACAAGCATTAGTTAGGATGTCTAGAGACTCAAACATGCTTTGTGCAATCACAGGTTCCATAACGTTCAGTTGAAGTTGACCACCTTCAGCTGCGAAAGAAACCGTGTTGTCGTTACCTAGAACTTTGAAGCAAACTTGGTTTACTACTTCAGGTACTACTGGGTTTACTTTAGCTGGCATGATTGAAGAGCCTGCTTGAAGTTCAGGTAGGTTCAGCTCGTTCAAGCCTGCGCGAGGACCAGAAGACAGTAGACGTAGGTCGTTACAAATCTTAGACAGTTTAACTGCTAGACGCTTAAGCGCGCCGTGCGTCATTACGTATGCGCCACAGTCTGAAGTTGCTTCGATTAGGTCTTCTGCTGGAACACAGTCTAGGCCAGTTACTTCAGCTAGGTGTTTAACAGCAAGGCCTTGGTAACCTGGTGCTGCGTTTAGACCTGTACCGATTGCCGTTGCGCCCAGGTTAACTTCAAGCAGTAGCTTAGATGTGTATTCTAGGTTTTTGATTTCTTCATTGATGGTTACCGCCCAAGCGTGGAACTCTTGACCAACCGTCATTGGAACTGCATCTTGAAGTTGAGTACGCCCCATCTTCAAAACGGTGTTGAATTCTTGGCTCTTAAGCTCGAATGCACCTTTAAGGTATTCAATTGCATCGATCAGTTTTAGTACGCTGTTGTAAACAGAGATACGGAAGCCTGTTGGGTAAGCACAGTTAGTTGATTGGCTGCGGTTTACGTGGTCGTTCGGGTTGATGAACTCGTACTGGCCTTTTTCTTTGCCCATTAGCTCAAGTGCAACGTTCGCTACCACTTCGTTCGCGTTCATGTTTACAGAGGTACCAGCACCACCTTGGAACACATCTGATGGGAACTGATCCATGCACTTGCCAGTGTCTAGAATTAGGTCACAAGCTTGGATGATGTATTTAGCCACTTCGCTAGGAATTACACCTAACTCTTTGTTTGCTAAAGCCGCTGCTTTTTTTGTCATCACCATGCCGCGAACGAATTCTGGTACATCTGAGATCGTTACATTTGAGATGTTGAAGTTTTCAACTGCGCGTAGGGTGTGGATGCCGTAGTAAGCATCAGCCGGAACATGACGTTGACCTAAAAGATCTTCTTCGAGACGAGTAGCTTGAGGAGCATTAACTTGTGCTTCTGATAGAGTAGCCATAACAGGATCCTTAGAGAATAATTCTGATTATATAGTTAGTTATTAGCCTATTCTGTGTGCAAATACTCCGTTCGCTAGAATATTGGGCTGATAAATCCGTCCTGACTTATGTGGCACATGATACTGTACCTAGCGCATAAAAATAGTAAGTTGATCACCTTTTTCGCTTTTGTTTAGTCAATATTTTGCAAAGTTAATTTGGTTCAATATACACGCTTATTTACAGGATAAATTTGAGATTGATAGACCTTTCAGCGTAAACTGAAAGCAACAAAGGAGGGCGTGTGTTTCCTATCTTATTATTACTATTTATCTTCGTACCCATCATTGAGATTGGGCTATTTATTCAAGTTGGTGGCTTCTTGGGATTGTGGCCAACTATTGCATTGGTTTTGATTACGGCATTTGTTGGTGCATCTCTGGTTCGTAGCCAAGGTATTCAAACACTGATGTCCGTTCAAGGTCGACTACAGCAAGGTGAGATGCCGGCACAGCAGATCCTTGAAGGCGTGATGCTGGCGGTGGCTGGTGTATTGCTGCTGACTCCAGGCTTTATGACTGACGCTCTGGGTATGCTGGTATTGTTGCCAGCACCAAGAGCCATGATCGCTAAGAAAATGATGGAAAAAATGGTGGTTAAAAACATGTCTGGCGGGTTCCACGCTGGTGGGCAGGCTGGCTTTGGTCAGAGTCCATTTGGAGACGATCCATTCAACCGCGACCCATTTGACCAATCAAAAGGCGGTAACACCTTTGAAGGTGAGTTTGAGAAGAAAGACGAAGACAACGATCGTAACCGCTTAAACTAATCCTGCTGCTTAGATAGAAAGACAACAACTGAAAAGGCTCTTACCTTTATCCTTCGCAAGAAAGAGATAATGGTAAGAGCCTTTTTTATTGAGTATTAGCGATTACAGATAATAGGTGTTTGAGGGGTTGGTTATACCGCGCCTTCAAAGCCCATTTGTCGCCATGCTTCAAACGCGATGATTGCTACAGCATTGGACAGGTTCAGGCTGCGTGCATCTGGCATCATTGGAATACGAATACGCTGTTCCATCGGCATGCTTTCGATGAACTCAGCAGGTAGGCCGCGTGTCTCAGGGCCGAACATCAACACATCACCTTGTTGGAACTTGGCATCCACGTGATGACCTGTGGTTTTGGTGGTACACGCAAAGATACGGTAATCACCTTCACGTTCGTTCTCTAGATATTCAATAAAAGCTTCTAGGTTCTTGTGACGTTTCACTCGCGCTAGGTCGTGATAATCCAAACCAGCACGACGCACTTTCTTCTCTTCAAAATCAAAGCCAAGTGGCTCAATCAGGTGCAGGTTTGCGCCGCAATTAGCACATAGGCGGATGATGTTACCCGTGTTGGGTGCAATTTCTGGTTCGTATAGAGCGATATCAAACATGTGGGTTCACAAGAGTAGTCAAAGATAGCCAGAGTATACGGTGGCAAGCTGTGTGAGTACAGTTTGCCACCACCCACTTAGGCTTGGTTGGCGAGTGCCTGTGCGTAGTTTTCTGATACTGCAGTCCAGTTGACCACGTTCCACCAAGCGTTGATGTAGTCAGGTCGGCGGTTCTGATAGCTGATGTAGTAGGCGTGCTCCCACACATCTAACGCAAGGATCGGTTCACCGTTGCTGGCCACTGTATCCATCCAAGGATTATCTTGATTTGAGGTTGAGATGATCTTTAGTTGCCCAGCTTCTACAACTAACCAAGCAAAACCAGAGCCGAAGGTGTTGATTGCCGCTTGAGCGAACTGATCTTGGAACGCTGCAAAATCTCCAAATGTGCTTTTAATCGCCTCACCAAGATCGCCCGTTGGTTCGCCACCGCCGTCTTGCGACATACAGTTCCAATACAAGATATGGTTGTAGTAGCCGCCGCCATTGTTACGCACGGCGGGGCTGTGTTGAGAAATATTAGCGAAGATTTCAGTGAGAGATTGCTGTTCAAGCTCGCTACCAGACACCGCAGCAACAAACTTATCGTAGTAGGTTCTATGGTGCTTGCTGTAGTGCACTTCCATCGTTTTTGCATCGATGTAAGGTTCTAGAGCATCGTAGGCGTAGGGCAGGACAGGGAAAATGTGAGACATGGTAAATCCTCCTTAATTAGAGGATTTACCATAATGATAATAACAATCATTATCAACTGCGATCTTTGTAGGGGTATTACAGTGGCAGGATAGGCAGAGTAATTTCGAGCTGTAATCCACCGAGTTTACTGCGGCTCGCGGTAATTGTTCCGCTATGTTGACGAATCGCACTCTCGGTAATGGTCAGCCCAAGCCCTGTGCCGCCAGAATTGCGGTCTCGAGCGGTAGAAACACGGTAGAAAGGTCTGAAGATAGAGTCGAGTTCATCATCAGGAACACCATCACCGTTGTCATTGACGCAAATGGTCAGCTGATCTTGCACTACGTGAAATTGCACATCGACTTGGTCTTTACCGTAGTATATGGCGTTGCGCGTAATGTTGTCTAAGGCACTCATCAGTAGCTTAGGATTACCTGAAATTGAACGCTCAGGGATTTCTGAGAATGTCAGCTCTTTCCCCATCTGTTCTGCTTCAAACTGCGCGTCTTTTAAGATTTCTTCCCACAAGCTCGATATCGGCTGAACTTCACGAGTAATGTGGCTATCAACCTGCATGCGAGAGAGGGTAAGTAGTTCACTGATCATCTGTTCCAAGCGCTGCGCTTCTGTATCAATACGCTCGAGTTCTGAGCTCTCTCCTTGCTTACGAATCGCCAGTGCATTGGCCATACGGAGTCGTGTTAAAGGCGAACGCAGCTCGTGTGAGATATCAGAAAGCAAGCGCTGTTGCCCTGAGATCATCTGGTTTACCGCTTCAACCATTTGGTTAAAGCTTTCGCCTGCTTGTCTGAATTCTGAAGTGCCTTTTTCAAGGGTTGGATCGACCTCGAATTCGCCTTTCGCTACACGTTGCGCGGCACGTTCAAGTCGACGGGCTGGCTGGCTGAGCGCCCAAGCTAACCAAAGTAATAGTGGGGTACTGGCTAGCATCACGGCAAGCAGCAGCTGCAGTGGTCTATCAAATAGTCGCATTAAGAACGGCGGTGGCTTATTCCACTTTATTCCGGCGTACATGAGTAGCTCTTCACCTGCCAGCTTGATTGGCACAGGGCCAGCAACCATGTAGTTCCCGTAAAGCTTCTGCTTTGGTACTTTCGGGTTATCAATTGAGGTTACAAAGTTACGAATCGCTTTAAGCTTGTAGTCTGAATGTCTTTTTGAGGTTAGAACAGCACCTTCAAGATCGGTCAGATAGATACGTGCACGAGAATCTTTGCGGCTACGTGGCGCCTCAAGTTGGAAGACAATTTTGCCGAGGTTCGGCTCTCTGGCGTAGCGTTGCTCTGTAGCCTTGGCGATGCGTTCCAATTTGCTGAGATGGTCCGCGGGCACATCACGCGCTACTCGCGGGTCTAGGTGTGGTAGTGAGAGTACGGATAAAAGCACCAGTAACATGGTGAACCAAAAGATGGCAAAGATACGTCCATATAAGCTAGTGATTTTAGGGATGCGCATTAATCCTCCTCTACCAATAGGTAGCCACGACCACGCAAGGTCTTGATGCGTGATTTGTCATCGCTACGTTCTGGAATCTTTTTACGTAGGTTAGAGATGTGCATGTCTATCGCACGGTCAAATGCTGCAAGCCTTTTGCCAAGTACATCTAAGCTTAACGCTTCCTTGGTGATCACTTGCCCCGGATTTTGAATAAGGTGGCTTAGTAGAGCGAACTCGGTAGTGGTGAGGTCGATGATCTCGCCATTGCAGTACGCTTCTTGTTTGCCAGGGAATACTTCAATGTCTTGATATTGGATTCTATCGCTGGCGGCTTTTGGAGTGCTCTTGGTTTGCGTGCGGCGCAAGATGGCGCGAATACGTGCGAGTAGCTCTCGGTCGCTAAAAGGCTTTGGTAAGTAGTCATCCGCGCCAAGCTCCAGGCCGATCACACGGTCGATCTCTTCCCCTTTCGCCGTCAGCATTAGCACAGGCGTTTCCCAATGTTCTCTTAGCTTTTTGAGTGTTTCCATGCCATTCAGACGCGGCATCATTACATCCAAAAGAATCAAATCAATCTCATCATTGATCGCTTCGAGCCCTGCGTAGCCATCATTGGCTTCAGAAACAGTGAAGCCCTCAAAGCTAAGAATGTCTTTAAGTAAGCTCGTTAGCTCGGTGTCGTCATCAATAAGAAGAATGTTCGCCATGTGAAAGCCTTAATCGGTAGTTTATAGGTTAATAATACTGCTAATTATTCGTCAGCTTTCACTCTTTACGATTCTTTACGCTTTCTAAACGTCCCTTTACGAGGGAAAGACTAATCTATGTTCAAGCGCTGAGATACAGACGCAATACATGACTTATTATACCGAATTGAGGCAACAATTATGAAAATGACGAAGAGACTTGTACTGGCAGCTGCGGCACTTCCACTTATGTTAGGTACAGCAGGTGCGTACGCATTTGGCGGCGGTGACAAGGGCGACCACAAAGGCATGCACGGCAAATGTGGTGGCTTCGACAAGAAAGTGATGCGCCAACTAGACCTAACTGACGCACAAAAAGAACAGTTAAAAGAGATACGTAAAGCGAACCGTGCTGAGATGAAAGCAAAACACGCGGGCAACAAGTCAGACAAAATGGCGCAAATGAAAGCGCATCATGAGAAAGTTCAAGCATTGGTATTAGCTGACAACTTCGATGAAGCAGCGGCAAACGACCTAGCAAGCCAAATGGTTGAGAAGCAAACTGAGCGTCGCGTAGCAATGCTTAAGAAGCAACACGAAATGATGAGCGTGCTAACGCCTGAGCAAAAAACTCAACTGAAAGAAATCCAGCAAGAGCGTATGGCGAAATGTGCTGAAAAGATGGAAAAGCACATGAACCGAGACCAGTAATTCAAAGCTTGATAAAGCAAGCCTGAATGAAAGTGTTTAAAAAGAAGCGGCCGAGAGCCGCTTTTTTGATCCCTAAAAATGAATGTCTTACATCCTAGCTGTCATATTCAATTGATTGTTTGCAGGTTATACTTTGTGCTATCAGTCACTTTATAGCCAAGTTATGAAACAAGAATACGCACGTTTAGTTGCGCTGGCCGCTTGGGCTGCTACCACCATTGCCACTATTTTGTTGATCGTGAAAGTCGCGGCGTGGTGGGTGACAGGTTCGGTGAGCCTATTGGCTTCCGTGGTCGATTCCATGTTAGATATTGCCGCTTCGGTCGTTAACTTATTGGTGGTCCGATATTCTCTTCAGCCTGCTGACAAAGAACATACCTTTGGTCACGGTAAGGCGGAATCACTCGCTGCATTAGCACAGGCGATGTTTATCTCGGGCTCAGCCTGTTTCCTCATTCTTAATGGTGTCGAGCGCTTCTTTAGACCTCATGAGCTCAACGCTCCAGAAATCGGTATTTACGTCAGCTTGTTTGCGATAGTGATGACATTTGGTCTGGTTCGATTCCAAAAACACGTGGTCAAGAAAACGGGCAGCCAGGCTATTGCTGCGGATTCACTGCATTATCAATCTGACCTGTATATGAACGCGGCCATTATACTGGCTCTGGGGTTAAGCTGGTTTGGCATTGGTCAGGCGGACTCAGTATTTGCGGTAGGCATTGGTATTTATATTCTTTATAGCGCTTACCAAATGGCGGTGGAGGCGATTCAATCTCTGCTTGATCACAAGTTGCCTGATAAAGAGCTAAAACAGATAAAAGAGACATCGTTGAGTGTAGAAGGGGTGCTTGGTGTGCATCAGCTCAGAACTCGTCGTTCAGGTCCTACTCGCTTCATTCAATTGCACTTTGAGTTGGAAGATGAGATGCCACTTATTGAAGCGCATCGCATTTCTGACGAAGTAGAGTCCAAACTTATCTCAGTGTTCCCTGATGCTGATGTATTAATTCACCAAGATCCTTATTCGGTGGTGTTTGGGCCAGAGAAACAACAAAAGTTTCATTCGTGGTAATGGGCACAAAACTAGGCAGCAAATGGTAAGTGGATGGTTTTTGAACTAGAGTGAGTAGAAATTGCGAACGCTTTAGTGATTCAAAAAACACCTTAGTAACAATTAATGTTGATTCTGATATGAATCAACAAAGTTACTGAATAAAACTGTAATACTCTTACAGAAGTAGAAATGTTACATAAATTTTCGCGATTTAAGTGCTATTCCTGTTGAGGAAATGTAACATAACGCACAAATATAGATTTAAAATCTTGTTGATATACATTCAGCAATAACAAGAATTGAATAATAGATTCCCAAAAATCGAGGGTGAGCATGATTAAGAAGATCGGTGTTTTGACCAGTGGTGGTGACGCTCCGGGCATGAACGCAGCAGTTCGTGGCGTAGTTCGTACCGCGTTATCACTTGGCATTGAAGTTTACGGTATTTACGATGGCTACCAAGGCCTTGTTGAAAACCGTATCGTAAAGCTTGACCGTTCAAGCGTGTCTGATGTGATCAACCGTGGTGGTACTTTCTTAGGTTCTGCACGTTTCCCTGAGTTCAAAGACGTTGCTGTTCGTGAGAAAGGTATCGAGAACCTAAAAGAACACGGTATCGAAGCACTTGTTGTTATCGGTGGTGACGGCTCTTACATGGGTGCTAAGAAGCTGACTGAAATGGGTTATCCATGTATCGGTCTTCCAGGCACAATCGATAACGACATTGCTGGTACTGATTACACAATCGGTTACCTAACAGCGCTTAACACTGTTATTGATTCTATCGACCGTCTACGTGATACGTCTTCTTCTCACCAACGTATTTCTATTGTTGAAATCATGGGCCGTCACTGTGGTGACCTTACGCTTATGTCGGCAATCGCAGGTGGTTGTGAGTACATCATCACACCTGAGACTGGTCTAGATAAAGAGCAGCTAATCGGCAACATTCAAGATGGCATTGCTAAAGGTAAGAAGCACGCAATCATCGCTCTAACTGAGTTAATGATGGATGCGAACGAGCTGGCTAAAGAGATCGAAGCAGCAACGGGTCGTGAAACTCGTGCAACGGTTCTTGGTCACATCCAACGTGGTGGGCGTCCTACTGCATTTGACCGTGTACTTGCTTCTCGCATGGGTAACTACGCTGTTCACCTTCTTCAAGAAGGCCACGGTGGTCGTTGTGTTGGTATCGAGAAAGAAGAGCTTGTTC
The DNA here is from genome assembly GCF_054968605.1 of Pseudoalteromonas sp. G5_S1_14_S5. Lineage (NCBI taxonomy): Bacteria > Pseudomonadati > Pseudomonadota > Gammaproteobacteria > Alteromonadales > Pseudoalteromonadaceae > Pseudoalteromonas > Pseudoalteromonas sp. G5_S1_14_S5. The sequence goes on from NZ_JBQKUM010000012.1 coordinate 66,755, forward strand.
ACCACGATATCATCGACTGTATCGAGAGCATGCAGAACCCAGACCGTTCTGAGCTGTTCCGCATAGCAGAAGAGTTGTTCTAAGCCATGCTGAGCGTAAGCTTATAGAATTTAAAAACCGCTGATTTATCAGCGGTTTTTTTTGTCTGCTTGCTAATATCATAAGTAACAAGCAATAAAAAAGGTCAACCTAAGTTGACCTTTCATTCAATTTAAACAGTGATGTTTAAATTAAGCTTTTGCTTTAGCAGCTGCTTTAGCGATAGCTGCGAAACCAGCTGCGTTAAGAGCTGCACCGCCAACTAGAGCACCGTCGATGTCCGGTTGTGCGAAGTAAGCTTCAGCGTTTTCAGGCTTAACAGAACCACCGTATTGGATGATTACTTGCTCAGCTACTGCGGCGTCTTTTTCAGCGATCATTGCACGAATAGAAGCGTGGATGCGTTGTGCATCTTCAGCTGTTGCTGCCTTACCAGTACCGATAGCCCAGATTGGTTCGTAAGCGATGATTGCACCGTTTAGAGCTTCAACACCGTAAGTGTCGATAACTGCGTTGATTTGACGTGCACATACTGCTTCAGTTTCGCCTGCTTCGTTTTGCTCGTCAGATTCACCGATACAGAAAACAGGCTTCAGGCCGTTCTCTTGTAGGAATTTGAATTTCTTAGCAATGAACTCGTCTGATTCGTTGTGGTATTCACGACGCTCAGAGTGGCCGATGATGATGTGAGTCGCACCGAAGTCTTTCAGCATTTCTGGAGACATGTCGCCAGTGAAAGCACCGCTGTTGTTTAGGTCAGTGTTTTGAGCACCTAGGATGATTTTGTTACCGCCTTCAGCGATTAGACGCTCAGCTAGATCGATGTAAAGTGCTGGTGGAGCTACTGCTACGTCTACACCTTCAACGCCTTCAAGTTCAGCGTTAAGACCAGTTAGCAGCTCAGTTACCATTGCTTTGCTACCGTTAAGTTTCCAGTTACCCATCACTACAGGACGACGCATAGGAATATCTCCGTATTTAATCAATTAATGTAAAAAATCTTCGTAAGAATATAACAGATAAAACGCGTTAGATCATGATTGTGGTCATGTCTTTATGGGATCTTATCGATTGGTCAGAGTAGATACTGACCTTATATCAGTGATCCGACAGACAGAATAATAGCTAACTTCTCGGTTTTTTCATCGTTAGTTGGTATTAAAGGACAAACGTTTGCGTTAACAATAGGAAGTAATAATGCCGAATCTAGTTCTAGAGTACTCAAATTCAGTGGACGAGCGAGTGAATATCCAAGGTTTACTAGAAGATCTTCACCAAGTTACATTAAACTGTGGCTTGTTTGATGTTGCGTCTGTGAAATCACGCTCTCTACGTTGTCATAACTGGCTAGTCGGTGATGAAGAAGACAGTGTGGACTTTATTCATATCAGCTTTGAGTTACTTTCCGGGCGCACCGAAGAACAGAAACGGGAATTATCACGCTCGTTAATGCAAATCTTACAAGAACAGGCGAGTCATGTTCGAAGCCTAACGGTTAATATTCGCGATATGGACAAAGGTTGTTTTCAGAAAGTGATTAACTGATTCGTGTAATAAAGTATTTGCTGCTAACTTTTTGGTAGCGTATTAATTTTTGAGTATTTTTAGATGTCGATGAAAGATTTACTGCTCTCTTTCAAAGGGAGAGTTAGTCGTAAGACTTACTGGATGTGGAACATTTTCTACTATGTTGCGATTACCGGTTTTGCCTCCGGTATTTCGGTACTGTTTCCAGCGTACTCTTATATCCTACTGCCAATCTTCTTGTTGCTCCTGGTGATTCCAGACTTAGCGGTAACGGCTAAGCGCTGGCATGATCGTGACAAGTCTAACTACTGGCTACTACTGAATATTCCGTTGGTACTAGGGCGCTTGGTTTCACCTGCTGCTGCAACAACGGCGGATTCGGTATCACCAATGCACATGGTGGCAACGGCAGCAGCATTAGTGTGTGGCTTATGGATTTTGATTGAATGTGGTTTGTTGAAAGGCACTGAAGGCCGCAACGATTACGGCGAAGATCCAGTATAAGAGTTTTCAGCCGTTAACATAAAGGGAGCATTAGGCTCCCTTTTTTGTTTTCTGGGACTGTCTGATCTAATACATTTTGGGTTCAGTGTTAGGTCTGAATGGAACCACATTTTCAGGCTGAGGTTCTTCTAAGGTACAGCGCCCTTGGAGCGCGTCTTGGAACTTGCAAAGCTGGCAGCGCAGCTCTTGCATCAACACGACATTGACGTGGTGAGGGTTTTTACAACGGCTGACGACTAAATCGAGATGGCTTTGTTGAGCGCGAAGCCTGCCTTGCATACTTTCAGAAGCGGAACAGATCATCTGCTCACACATCTCGTGTTTGAATTGGTTGAATGCTTTAGGATCGTTTTGAGCGAGCTGAACCAGTTCATCAAAAGGGGGCAGTTTCTGCTCTGGTTGTGGATGTGCCATCATTCCTTCCTTAGCATTAAGCATGTTTTATATCCTTTAAGCTTAAGAAAGATTTCTGTATGAATTTTGTTCGATCTTTTGGTTTCTCAATATTGAGACAAGATCAATCACTTAGCGTTAAGTGGTGGCGACAGGCACTAAGGTGTAGGTACAGCGTCGTTCGCCAGCAATCATATGCTCAGTTCGGCTGACGTGGCACTCATCTTTTAGAAGCTCGGTGAACACGTTGAGTTCAGATTGGCACAGGCTTGGGCAACGAGTCGCCGCCTTACAAATAGGGCAGTGGTTTTCAATCAAGATGTAGTGATCATCCTGCTCTTTCAATTCTGCCATATAACCTTCGTCTTCACGAAGTTGGGCGAGCTTTTCTAACTTACTGATTAGATTATCACAGTCAGAAAGGGCAGATTGATACTGTTTTAAGGTGTGTTGTTCACGCTCGGCAGCGACTTTAGCTAAACCTTCTTTTCCGAACAGATTCTCTACCGCATCGATGACTTGAATCGTAAGTTCACCATGACGGTCTGAAAACTGACTATGGCCGTGCTGAGTAAGAGACCAGTGACGAGTCGGACGACCGACTTTCACTTTGACGTCATTAAACGCGAGAATGCCATCATCTTCCAGGCTTTGCAGATGTTGCCTTGCACCCATTGTCGTCATACCAAACTCTTCTGATAGCTGTTTGGCCGTTACTGCGCCTTGACGCTTAATGGTCTGTAAGATTTTGTCGCTTGTTTTCATACTATCCCTACCTAATGAACCTTACTATTATGAGGCAAGGTGTTTATAAAGCAAACCATTTACTATTTTGACAGTTACTGACCTATCAATAGCAAGGGTGAGAATCTGACAGGACAATAAAACAAAAGGCTGATACTTGGTATCAGCCTTTGAATATTCTGTATCACTCGATATGAGGATTACAGGATGTGACCAACCACTTCTGGATCTTTACGCTCTAGGTAGTGGGTTGATTTGATGTGGCGAATCGTACGGCAGCGGCCACGGATCAGCAGGGTTTCGGTTGTCGCGATATTGCCTTGACGAGTAATGCCCTCTAGCAGGTCACCCTTAGTGATACCCGTTGCTGAGAATACAACGTTGTCGCTGCGAGCCATGTCTTCCATCTTTAACACGATGCCAGCGGTTACGCCCATTTCAGCACAACGTTCTAGCTCAAGCTCACCGTGTTTACGGTTCTCTTCTGTATCGCCTTTCACTTCGTGGCGAGGCAGTAGACGACCGTGCATGTCACCGTCTAGCGCGCGAATTACTGCTGCAGAAACAACACCTTCAGGTGCGCCGCCAATGCAGTACATTACATCGACTTCGCTGTCTGGCATACAAGTTAGGATAGATGCTGCTACATCACCATCTGGCACTGCGAATACACGAACGCCCATCGCTTGCATCTCTGCAATCACTTGATCGTGACGTGGCTTAGCCAGTGTGGTTACTACCAATGTGTCGAGTGTTTTACCCAGAGCCTTAGCAATGTTTACTAGGTTTTCTTTTAACGGTAGAGCTAAGTCGATAGCGCCTTTAGCACCAGGACCAACTACTAATTTTTCCATGTACATATCAGGCGCTTTTAGGAAGCTACCTTTCTCGCCTGCAGCCAATACGGCCAATGCATTTGATTGGCCCATTGCTGTCATGCGTGTCCCTTCAATTGGGTCAACTGCGATGTCGACAGCGTCGCCGCCTACACCTACGTTTTCACCGATGTATAGCATAGGCGCATCATCGATTTCGCCTTCACCAATAACAATTTCACCGCTGATTTCGGTTTTGTTTAGTAGGCTACGCATGACTTCTACAGCAGCGCCATCTGCAGCGTTTTTGTCGCCACGGCCAAGCCACTTATAACCTGCCAGTGCTGCACCTTCTGTGACACGAGAGAATGACATTGCTAAATCGCGTTTCATGCGGACTCCAAAATTTTCAAAGGGGGAATAGAAATTTCGCGGCGGATTTTACCATATCCAAAAGGAAACGTTTGCCTTTTTGCTATTTGCAGATTGCTTTTGATCAATGAGCAGTGAAAAACTACTAATATTCATCAAAATAATTGGTTTGCGAGTGTGACTGTAAGAATTAACGTCAATATTCGGTAAAAAGCGCTGTTTTTTTCATCGAATGGCGCAAAATATCGAATATATTGAGTGTTTATCCTTGCTCTGCTGAGTAGAATGGGGACATAAGTGGAGTGAACCCTCACCATCAAATGGATAACTTAAAGGTAGGCCAGAATGTCTTTTGAAGTACTAGAGCAACTAGAAGCAAAAATTCAAACAGCAGTAGATACGATTGCACTTCTTCAAATGGAAGTGGAAGAGCTTAAAGAAGAGAAACAAGCACTAGCAACAGAAGCTGGTGAACTGAAAGCAAGCCGTCAAGAGCTAGAGCAAAAAACTCAGCAGATGCAAGAAGAGCATTCAGCATGGCAAGATCGCATCCGTAACCTTCTTGGTAAAATGGATGAAGTAGAGTAATTCACTCTTCAGATTTAAAAAAACGCCCGCTACTCAGTAGTGGGCGTTTTTGTTTGTGTTCTTGGTTATTGTGAATGGCTTATGAAGAGCTAGAGTTACTCGACCTCTTCTTCAGCATCGAGATCAAGTTCAACATCCAAAGGTTCGGCTGAAAGAATAATGCCCGTGTTATCGGCGTAGAGGTAATCTTCCGGTAAGAAGGTTACGCTGCCAAAGTTAACGGGTACATCTAGCTCACCGACACCATCTTGGCTTGCTCCAACAGGAATAGAAGCCAGTGCTTGAATACCTAGGTTCATGTCTTCCAGCTCATCGACTTCGCGAACACAGCCATACACCACAATACCTTCCCACTCATTGTCTTCGGCAAGTAGGGCCATCTCGGCATCAATCAGTGCTTTACGCAGTGAGCCGCCACCATCGATTAACAACACACGCCCTAGACCGTCTTGCTCTAGTATCGAGCGAATCAAAGCGTTGTCTTCAAAGCACTTTAATGTCGTGATCTGTCCTGCGAAAGAGGCACGTCCACCAAAGTTGCTGAACATTGGCTCTACGACATCAACTTGATCCAAATATATGTCGCACAGTGTTGAAGTGTTGTATTCCATTAGTATACCTTTTGAACAATGAGCTTACTTTGAGTATATCGGTGCTTGATCCCTTTGCAATGATTAGTCTCAATTAACTCAATAGAGTTTGAGCTACGACAACCCCTGCAAACAATAGGTTAGTGATCAGCGAGCATTTCACGATAACAGGCATCATAGGTGCAATTTGAGCGGGTTTTTCTGTTTCCCAAACCGCTTTACCATGTTTGTAGACAATAATAATACTGAGTAAAAACGGCAGGCTGATCCAAACGGGTTTTTCTTGAATTAGTAGATAAATCGCGAAAGAGACAAGTGCACAACCAAGCAGAGCAAAATGGTATTGCTTAGCTTTACGTTGCCCCAAGCGAACCGCCATGGTGCGTTTACCACATTCACTGTCGTTTTCGATATCACGCATATTGTTGATATTGAGTACTGCAACCGCCATCAATCCACAGCCTAACGCAGGAAGGAAGAGGCTTGGTTTAACATGACCAGTATGTAGGAAGTAAGTACCTGAAACGCCTAATAAACCAAAGAAGGTAAATACCGATAAGTCGCCAAGGCCGATATAACCATAAGGCTTATTACCCACGGTGTAAGCGATAGCGGCGGCGATAGCTAATATGCCTAACGCGATGAAAGATAGAATGCTCTCAATTGACGTTAAGGCATGAAAAATCAAAATCAGTCCAGCAATCATGGTAAACACGATGTTAAGGATAATTGCTTGCTTCATGGTTTGAGCCGTCACCGCACCGGATTGCATGGCGCGCATTGGACCTAAGCGGTTTTCGTTGTCTGTACCTTTTACTGCATCACCGTAGTCATTCGCCAGGTTCGACAAAATCTGTAATAGGGTGGCGGTTAAAAAGGCCAACAGAGCGATCGATAAAGAGAACTGACCGTTGGCGAACGCTAAACTACTTCCTGTAAGAATAGAGACGAGTGCGAGAGGCAGAGTTTTTGGTCGTGCGGCATCAAGCCAAATCATAAGAGATTGTTTCATCGTAAGTCTATTTCGTTGTAAGGACACCTTGGTTAGCAGTGCGCCTATACTGTAAGTATTGGTTTTATGCGGTGATTTGAGTATACGCCCATTTTTCAGGTAATAAAAAGCCCACTCGAAAGT
>NZ_JBQKUM010000013.1:0-73422 GCF_054968605.1 Pseudoalteromonas sp. G5_S1_14_S5
GATAAAATAAAAAAGGCGACTATCATCGATAGTCGCCTTTTTAATCATTCATTTGTCTCGTTATTGATGGTGTACAGGGTCATCATCTAATGCATGGCTAGGTAAGGCATTCCAAACTGCCTTCACTAAGGTCGCCAGTGGAATTGCAAAGAACACGCCCCAGAAGCCCCAAAGTCCACCAAACACTAATACCGCCACAATAATCGCAACAGGGTGTAGATTCACAGCTTCAGAGAACAGAACCGGCACTAACACGTTACCATCTAGGGCTTGAATGATGCCGTAAGCCAATAACAGCCAATAGAACTGAGGCTCAAGCCCCCACTGGAACAAGCCAACAATGGCAACTGGCACGGTTACCGCCGCTGCCCCTATGTATGGGATCAATACCGAGAAACCGACAGCAACCGCGAGCAACACAGAGTAACGAAGATCTAAAATCGCAAAAGTGACATAACTGACGCTACCCACGATTAAAATCTCTAACACCTTACCTCGGATGTAATTCGAGATTTGTTCGTTCATCTCTTCCCATACTTTGGTCGCTAAGCGACGGTTTCGAGGAAGCACACCACTTGCCATTCTGAGCATCTCTTCTTTATCTTTCAGTAAGAAGAAAATAAGCAGTGGTACTAAGATAAGATAAACACCCAGCGTCGCTAAGCTAACCAAAGACGCTAGCGAGCCTTTCACTACACTCTCGCCCATACCTAACGCCTTGTTCTTCGCGTTAGACATTACAGACTCAACGATCTGCAAGTTAGCAAGCTCAGGGTAACGCTCTGGAATCGTCGCAATGAACTTCTGCAAGCTACCGTACATACTAGGAATATCATTGATTAGGTTACCCACTTGCTCCCAAATGGTTGGCACTAACCCGAATATCGCTAAAAGCATTAAGCTAAAGAACATCAAGATCACCAACATCACCGATGGCGTTCTTGGAACACCGAGTCGTTGAAGTTGAGTCACTGGCCACTCGAGCAAATAAGCCAAGACAATCGCCACCAATAAGGGTGCGATCAGGTGACCAAAGAAGTAGATAGTAATAAAGCCGAATAGAATGATGGCAACCAAACTGACAGCGTGTGGATCAGAGAAACGTCGTTTATACCAACGACTGACCATTTCAAGCATCTGACTGCGATTCCTTTTTAGTGACGAGGAGATGGTGGTAATTAGAACAAACCTCTGTCATGACAACATAAGCTTGCTTAGACAAAAACGTAACAATATCTTTCATCGAACTGTTATCTGATACATAAATTGACAAAGATTGCCCTACTTCTAACTTTACACTGTGACGCTTGGCTAATAATAACGCCATTGGGCAGCGCTCTTGGCGTAAATCTAGAATATTAGGTGTCATTCTTGGGCTCGATGCTTATTATAAGGGGCATATTGTAATCTGTTTTTGAAAACGTGCCATCATTGATTCATCTTCCTTCAGGATAGCGCACGCACTTAACAAAGGTTAAACCAGATCAAGAACCAATTTGCATTGCCCTTGTCTTACTGTCAGAAGAAACGGAGTATTACTGACTAATATGTTTAAACGCGCTCGTTCAATTGCTTGCTTATGCATCGCAGCCACATTAAGCACCCCAACGTTGGCTAACACCAACAGCTTGGATTTACCGGACATCGGCACCGCGGCTGGCGGCACGCTAACTATCGATCAAGAACTCATCTATGGTGATGCCTATATGCGCATCATCAGAAGCAGCCAGCCTGTCATCAATGATCCGGTTCTAAACCTTTATATCGACACACTAGGTCATCGCCTTGTCGCGAATGCCAATGACGTAAAAACACCTTTTCAGTTCTTTATGATCCGTGACCGCAACATCAACGCTTTCGCTTTCTTTGGCGGTTATGTTGCGCTGCACTCAGGCCTTTTCTTGCATGCAAAGTCGGAAAGTGAACTTGCATCTGTGTTAGCGCACGAAATCGCACACGTTACGCAGCGTCACTTAGCGCGTAGTATGGAAGATCAAGCGCGTCGCTCTCCTGCGACTATTGCAGCGCTTGCCGGCTCCATATTACTGGCGATTGCCGCACCTGAAGCCGGTATTGCGGCCTTAACCGCAACCACCGCGGGTAACATGCAGAGTCAAATCAACTATACTCGTAGTAATGAAAAAGAAGCCGATCGCTTCGGTATCAACACACTCGCAAAGGCTGGATTTGACGTCAACGCAATGCCACGCTTCTTCAGCCGTTTAGCTGATGAATACCGTTATGCCAGCACACCACCACCGATGTTGTTGACTCACCCATTACCAGAAGACCGTATTACCGACTCTCGTGCTCGCGCTCGCAGTTATCCACCGCTAAAGCTTGCTCCATCCTTAGATTACCACTTAGCACGAGCCCGAATCGTTGCTCGGTATGCCGGTATCAATAGTGAAGCTTCACTAGACTGGTTCTCACGCCAATTGAAAAAGGCACCAAAAGAGGTCATCCCTTCGTTAGAGTACGGACAAGCCTTGGTTTCCCTCGACTCTAAAAAATTTGATAAAGCTGAGACTATACTGACCAAGCTGATTACCAATGATCCGACTAACCTATTCTATTTGGATGCGATTTCTGATCTTCACATTGAACAGGAAAAGCCTGAGCTTGCCGTTAAGGAGTTAAAGTCTGCTTTGGTCCGTCAGCCAAACAACCCAGTTCTTACTATCAACTATGCAAACGCCTTGATTGAAAAAGAAGACTTTGCAGAGTCTGTCCGCGTATTACAACGTTATACACATGACAATCCGAATGACGCCAATGGCTGGTATCTGCTTTCAAAAGCGAACACAAGCCTTGGAAACAGTGATGAAGATCTTGCTGCTCGCGCTGAAATTTTGGCATTGCAAGCCAACTGGAACAAAGCAATTCAGTACTACACGCAAGCTAGTCAAATCGCAGAACTCGGTAGTTTGAAGCAAGCTCGCTACGATGCTCGAATTGATCAACTGATGATTCAGCGCGAGCGCTTCTTAGCACTGCAATAATCCTTGTATTACGCGAAAATAGCCAAAAGAACAAAGCTCAACGTATACAGTGAAGAGGCCAATAGCTGGCCTCCCCAGAAAATTAAATAAAAGATAATAATGAGGAAGAACCATGTCTGTCGTGATTTATCATAACCCACGCTGCTCAAAGAGCCGTCAAACGCTTGAACTGCTTGAAAAAAACGGCGTACAGCCTGAAGTAATCAAGTACCTAGACACACCTTTAACTGTTGAACAGCTAAAAGTACTGTTCACTCAGCTTGGTTTTAGCAGCGTTCGCGAAATGATGCGCACAAAAGAGACAGACTACAAAGAAGCGAACCTTGGTGATACTTCTGTATCTGATGAAGACCTATTTTCTGCCATGGCTGCGAATCCAAAACTGTTTGAACGCCCAGTAGTTGTAGCGAATAACAAAGCCAAGATTGGTCGTCCACCTGAGCAAGTACTAGAGATTCTGTAAGCGGCTATGAGCATCAACATTCTTGTTCTCTACTATAGTCGTCACGGCAACACACAAGCTCTCGCTAGACAGATAGCACGAGGGGTGGAATCCATACCTGAGTGTAAAGCTACGCTAAGAACCGTTAATGACGTGTACACAGTGGAAGAGCAGCCAGACTCTCACTATCAGCCCACAGACCCAATCGCCACGCTGCAAGAGCTCCGTTCTTGTGATGGCTTGGCGCTTGGCAGTCCGGTTTGGTTCGGCAATATGGCAGGGCCGATGAAGCACTTTTGGGATAGCACTACATCATTATGGATCAATGGCGATCTTATCGACAAGCCAGCTTGTGTATTTACTTCTTCTTCATCACTGCATGGTGGGCAAGAGACAACACAGCAAAGCATGATGCTGCCACTGCTTCACCATGGAATGTTAGTGGTAGGCATCCCTTACTCAGAGCCTGCATTGCATACCACTCAAACTGGTGGTACGCCTTATGGTGCAAGCAGCACAGGCGAAAGTGCTTCACTAAGCAAAGAAGAAATTGAGCTGGCGCAGAACCTAGGTAAACGCCTAGCGCGCATTGCGATAAATCAGAAGGGAATCTCTCAATGATGTACATGTCAGAGAAGGCGATGTCTCCTAAAACAAAGTTATTCCGATACCTAGCATTAGCAGGCAACCTATTACTGTTAGGTTGGGTTGTTGCTTGGCAAATGACGCTTTCACCACATCCTCACCTAGATAATGTCACGCTCGCTATCGTTTGGGCGGTGCCGTTACTGTTGCCATTACCTGGCATTTTAATCGGGAAGCCTTATACGCACGCTTGGGCAAACTTCATCTTAATGCTCTACTTCCTACACGCATTGACCATTTTATACATAGATGGTGGTGAGCGCTTATTAGCCGCTGTTGAGCTACTGCTAACCACGATCGGCTTTGCCGGAAACATCTTATTTACCCGTTTCCGAGCCAAAGAGTTAGGCATCAAGCTTAAGCGCCTTTCTGAAGTAGAAAAGAAAGAGAAAGCGAAGTTCGAGCAATAAGATTAGTTTCGGCATACCCGATCAGCTAGCTAGCACAAACAATAACGAACAAACAAAAAGCCCTGCGAGATTTCTCTAGCAGGGCTTTCTTTTTTATTTATCTTCGTCTACCTACTCTCCGTATAGACGATGAATGTCAGCAATTGCCTAACTGCGGTTCCACTCGTATACCAAGCTTGGTTTTGCATGCTGTGGAGCTGCGGCTTCTTGTACTTCGCTACTCGTTAACTCTAGATTAGCGTCTGAACCAGCTAGCGAATCATCACCAACAACTTCATTACCTTTGATCACTTGAACACCAGTATCTGCGTCAGTTGCTGTTACTTCAGTATCAACAGCAGCTGTTGAATCATCGCCTACCGACATGGTGTTGTCTTGTGTTTCAAATTCTGGGCTGACTTCTGGTTCAATGTAAGAGTCTTCAACCTTCGTAACTTGGCGAATACTTGTCACTTCTTGCTCAAACTCTTGTTGAGTCGACAGCAAATGAATACGGAACGTCACTTCGTTGTTTTGAATCTTAAGAATATCTAGGCTAGCAACCGAATTTAGACGTTTAAGTGCATTCTCTAACTGGAAGAAGTCTTGCGCATTATTCAAACTAATAAACTGAGTTAGAATCGACTCTGATGACTCACTCGCCACCGTCACCGCGCTTTTACCCGCGTAGTAGTTACTGACTTGATCAACGAGCTTCTTAGAAGCCATCTCGCTGTTACCCGAAACTGAACCTGTGATTGGTGCCGTTGGCGCGCTGGTTAGCTGGCTTGGTTTTTGGTCGTACAGCGTCCAACGCAATCCTGAAGATTGAGCTTTGATCACTAACACTGCATCAACTGGGTAGCGTTGACTTGCTCGACTGATCGGTGAAACAAAGCTGCCCCACAAATCTGAGGTCGCGATACCAGTAATATCATCGAAGTCACCGACAGGAAAAGTCAAAGGCAAACCACGATCTTTTGCACTAGCTTGCATCTGAGCAGCAAGTGGTGAGTTCGAGTGCTCCCACACAATGCTCTTATCGAAGCTGTCTTCTTCCACCAGCCAAACCAAGATGTTTGAGCGAGTTTCAGGCCAATACGGCAGTTGTGCTTGAGTCAGTAGAGAACGAATTTGGGCGCCATTAAAGCGCATACGCAATGTTGATTGGTCATTGCGCTCACCAAAACTCATTTGAGACATGTACTGCGCACTCTTACGCATCGCTTTTTGGATGGTCTCATTTGAAGCAACGTCAGTTTGGCCAGTCGCACGTATCAATACCTGCTCCATACCGATATTTCTTGCCACTTGTTCTGGTTGTTTGTCTTCGGCGTTAATCGCAACTTCAGCACTAAAGATATCTACTTTAGTTAAGGCGTAACTCGGGAAGGCTAATAGTCCCATCAACAACAATGCTATGTAGCGCATATTGATCCTAATATTCAAAGCTTGTGCCTTGATGATAAGCAACTATGGATTGAGGGGCAAGATCGTTAGCGCCTACTGTGTTTAATAACCAAAAAATATCACCTAACCATGATAAAGCGCTAACTTATAAACCGAATTTTCGGACCTTGTTCGATATAAAACATCACTATGATAAATAAATTTGATCTATTTTGTGTAGCAATCGATTGCCAAGTGATAGAATCGCGCGAATTTTATTTTTCACTTTTCATATAACGACCAATCTAAGGACATATCATGAAAAATGCATTGCAAGGTGCACAAATGCTGTTTGTAGCTTTTGGTGCGCTTGTACTCGTGCCGCTACTGACAGGACTTGATCCTAACGTTGCACTCTTTGGCGCAGGTATCGGCACCCTTTTATTCCAACTTATTACACGCCGTTCAGTGCCAATCTTCTTAGCGTCTTCTTTTGCATTCATCGCGCCTATCATGTTTGGTATTCAAACTTGGGGTATTGGCGCAACCATGGGCGGCCTTATGGCAGCAGGTGTTGTGTATGTATTAATGGGGGCTCTTATCAAAGTGAGAGGCGTTGGCTTCATCCATAAGCTACTTCCACCTGTGGTTGTTGGCCCTGTGATTATGGTGATTGGTTTAGGCCTAGCACCAGTTGCGGTAAACATGGCGCTAGGTAAGACAGGCGATGGCGCTGTTCAACTTGTTGATGCAGACGCAGCACTTTGGATCTCATCAGTTTCCCTACTGGTTACCGTCATCATCAGCGTATTCTCGAAGGGTTTCCTAAAGCTACTGCCTATCTTTGGTGGGATAATCGCAGGTTACATTACAAGTCTATTCTATGGAGCAGTAGACTTCGCACCCGTTGCACAAGCATCTTGGTTAGCGCTACCAAACTTTACGATGCCTGAGTTCAACATCAACGCTATCTTCTTCATGGTATTTGTCGCGATTGCACCAGCCGTAGAGCACGTGGGTGACATGCTTGCAATTTCTAACGTGACGGGTAAAGACTACCTTAAGAAACCAGGTCTACATCGCACAATCACAGGCGATGGTGTAGCGACCATTGCAGCTTCTATGCTGGGCGCTCCGCCAAACACAACCTACAGTGAAGTAACTGGCGCGGTAATGCTAACAAAAGCATTTAACCCGGTGATCATGACTTGGGCTGCAGTCACCGCTATCGTTCTTGCATTGGTAGGCAAACTGGGCGCACTTCTGCAAACCATTCCAGTTCCAGTGATGGGTGGCATCATGATTCTTCTGTTTGGTTCTATTGCAACAGTCGGCTTGAATACGCTAATCAAAAACAACGTTAACCTGCACAAATCGCGTAACCTTGTGATTGTGGGTATTACCCTAGTATTCGGTATTGGCGGCATGGCATTTGGCATCGGCGATTTCAGCCTACAGGGCGTAAGCTTGTGCGGTATCGTGGCGATTCTACTTAACCTAGTCCTTCCTGAGGAGTTAGGCGACAACACAGTGGTAGACAAAGCTCAAATCGACTAATGGTTGAACCTGGTTAGATTCCACAAAATTTAAGATCAAAAAAGGGAGAGCATCGAATGCTCTCCCTTTTTATTAATACGGATAATTAAGTCAATTCAGAAGTTTGAAACAACCGAATCCATTTAACCTATAAACCGAATTACTTAGTACCGAAGATCTTATCTCCAGCATCGCCAAGGCCAGGAACAATGTAGCCCTTATCGTTTAGCTTCTCATCGATTGCAGCAGTGTAAAGCTCAACATCTGGGTGCGCTTTTTCTAGAGCCGCGATACCTTCTGGAGCCGCTACAAGCACAAGAATCTTGAAGTGCTTACAACCTTTTTCTTTCATTAGGTCGATAGTCGCGATCATAGAACCACCTGTTGCAAGCATTGGGTCTACCACTAGAGCAATACGCTCATCGATGTTAGATGCAAGCTTGTTGAAGTATGGTACTGGCTCAAGCGTTTCTTCGTCACGGTAGATACCAACAACACTGATACGTGCACTTGGGATGTGCTCAAGAACGCCGTCCATCATGCCTAGACCAGCACGTAGAATTGGCACTACTGTTACTTTCTTACCTTTAATTTGGTCAACTTCAACTGGGCCGTCCCAACCATTAATAGTTACACGCTCAGTTTCAAAGTCTGATGTCGCTTCGTATGTTAGAAGGCTACCCACTTCTGTCGCTAGCTCACGAAAACGCTTAGTGCTAATCTCACCTTCACGCATCAGGCCAATTTTATGTTTTACTAGCGGGTGTTTCACTTCAACAACTTTCATTTCCAACTCCGGCAATATTTAAATAAACCTGCAGATTATACACGAACTCTGTGGTTATTTCAGAATCTTTATTCTAATAAAAAAAACCGCGCAAACGTTTGCCCTTCATATTCAAGCCCTGTTAGAATAGCGCCGTTTTCACATCCAACTTAAGTTCGAGGACTATCCCGTGAGTGGTAATACTTCTTCTCTAAGCTACAAAGACGCTGGTGTTGATATCGACGCAGGTAATGCACTAGTAGACCGTATTAAAGGTGCGGTAAAACGCACTCGTCGCCCTGAAGTAATGGGCGGTATTGGTGGCTTTGGCGCCCTATGTGAACTTCCAACGAAATACAAAGAGCCTGTACTTGTTTCAGGTACTGATGGTGTTGGTACTAAACTTCGCCTTGCTTTGGATCTGAAAAAACACGACACCATTGGTATCGACCTAGTGGCAATGTGTGTGAACGACCTAATCGTTCAAGGTGGTGAACCTCTATTCTTCTTAGACTACTACGCAACAGGTAAGCTAGATGTAGATACAGCTGCAGATGTTGTTTCTGGCATCGCTGAAGGTTGTGTTCAAGCTGGTTGTGCACTAATCGGTGGTGAAACCGCTGAAATGCCAGGCATGTACGAAGGCGACGACTACGATGTTGCTGGCTTCTGTGTTGGTGTAGTAGAAAAAGCGGACATCATCGACGGTACTAAAGTAGCAGCTGGCGACGCACTTATCGCTGTTGGCTCAAGTGGCCCACACTCAAATGGTTACTCTCTAATTCGTAAAGTACTGGAAGTATCTGGTGCAGATAAGAACGAAGAGCTAGAAGGTCGCACTATCGGTGAGCACCTACTAGAACCAACTAAGATTTACATCAAATCAGCACTTAAGATGATCGCAGAGCATGACATCCATGCTATCTCGCACATTACTGGTGGTGGTTTCTGGGAAAACATCCCACGCGTACTTCCGAAAGGTACTAAAGCAGTGATTAATGGTAAGAGCTGGGAATGGCCTGCTATCTTCAACTGGCTACAAGAGAAAGGCAACGTGGAAACATTTGAAATGTACCGCACTTTCAACTGTGGTGTAGGCCTCGTTGTTGCTCTACCTAAAGACCAAGCAAACGCTGCAGTTGAACTACTGAAAGCTGAAGGCGAAAACGCTTGGGTTATCGGTCAGATCGCGAACGCGGAAGCTGGCGAAGAACAAGTTGAAATCAACTAAATGAGCACTTCACTTAATTAATCAATGAGGACCTAATGGTCCTCATTTTGCTATTTGGCCCGCAGAAAACCTTAGTTTATGTAGGTAGATTGTAAACAGTTCAATTAATCAATCATATGACCCACTTTATGAAAAACAATCACTCTCAGAAAACCACTCAGTCTCAGAAAAATATCGTTGTGTTAGTTTCAGGAAGCGGCAGTAACTTGCAGGCGATCTTAGATGCATGTGATAGCAATATGATTGATGCCTCAGTCAAAGCTGTGTTCTCAAACAAGGCAGAGGCATTCGGCTTAGAACGAGCAAAAAATGCAGGCGTCGATGCACGCTCAGTGAACCCAAAAGATTTCGGCTCGCGTGAAGCGTTTGATCATGAGTTGATGATTCAGATCGACGCCTATCAACCAGACTTAATCGTACTGGCAGGCTATATGCGTATCTTGAGTTCAGAATTTGTTCGTCACTACGCAGGAAAAATGGTCAATATCCACCCTTCTCTATTACCTAAATATCCTGGTTTACATACTCACCAACGTGCGATTGATTCAAAAGACAAAGAACACGGCACGAGTGTGCACTTTGTAACAGAAGAGCTTGACGGTGGTCCTGTTATCTTACAAGCCAAAGTTCCTGTGTTTGAGGACGATGATGCCAAGCTGCTAGCGGGGCGAGTACTCACTCAAGAGCACGCAATCTATCCGATGGTTTGTAAGTGGTTCGCAGAAGACCGTTTATCTATGGTTGATGGACAAGCGGTGTTAGACGGAAAAGTGCTAGGCAAACACGGTTACGCACAAGAGTAGTATCGAGAATACAAAAAGGCCGTTAACTGACAAGCGCAGTTAACGGCCTATTTTATCGAATCAAGTGATGAGAAGTTTAGCTCAATGGTTCAGAAGGCGCTTGGCTTGCAACCTTTTTAGGGGCATAAGCGACATCTTCCAACTCTTTGTGGTTATTACCAATCAATTCACCAGAATGGAACAAGGCGTATTCACCCGGCTTCATTCTAAACCACTCTTCATTACCAGTAAGGGGTTGAGTAGCCACTACCGTCACCACATCATTCGGTGTGGTTTCTTCTTGGAAGTTAATCTCGACGTCTTCATCGATCAAGCTCGCATTACCAAAAGGCGCGCGTCTCGTAATCCAGTACAAGTGATTGGTACAGTATGTCATTACATACTCACCATCGCTCAACAACATGTTGAAAACGCCTTTCTCTCGCAGCTTATCGCAACACTCAGCAACAAAGCGGAACATGCCTTCCATGTCTTGTGGTGGTTCAGGAAAACGCTCTTCTAGTTGCTTAAGTAACCAACAAAATGAACGCTCGCTGTCAGTTTCACCAACCGGTCTAAAACGCCCACTCACTAAGTCATCGTAATCTGAGAGTTGGCCATTGTGAGCAAAGGTCAAGTATCTTCCCCAAAGCTCACGAGTGAAAGGGTGTGTATTCTCTAGATTAACGCCACCACGGTTGGCTTGACGGATGTGACTGACAACAGCTTGGCTTTTAATTGGGTAGTTTTGAACCAATTCAGCAATCTTAGACTCACAGCTAGGGTTAGGATCTTTAAAGGTACGAAAGCCCTTCCCCTCATAAAAGGTAATCCCCCAACCATCACGATGTGGGCCAGTATTGCCACCGCGCTGCATAAGACCAGTGAAGCTAAAACAAATATCCGTTGGCACATTCGCGCTCATACCGAGCAATTCACACATGGTTTAATCTACTCCCTATTAAAACCAATAGAGCCACAAACCTAGGCTCTATATGTCTGTAAAACTGTTATTCCATCTCTTTTTCAACAAGCTGAATCACAATATGGATGATCTTGATATGAATCTCTTGGATACGATCTGCGTAACCAAAATGTGGTACTCGAATTTCGATATCCGCACAACCCGCCATTTTACCGCCGTCTTTACCAGTCAGAGCAATCGTCTTCATGCCTTTCGCTTGAGCTGCTTCAATGGCTTTTAGGATATTGCCTGAGTTACCAGACGTTGATAGACCGAATAGCACATCGCCTTTACGGCCAACCGCTTCTACATAACGAGAAAATACGTGGTCGTAGCCGAAGTCATTACTTACACAAGATAAGTGGCTAGGGTCAGAAATCGCAATACCAGCGTAACCTGGGCGGTTTTCACGGTATCGGCCAGTCAGCTCTTCTGCGAAGTGCATTGCATCACAGTGTGAACCACCGTTACCACAAGAAAGCACTTTACCTTCCTGTTTGAATGAGTCAGCAATCATTTTTGCCGCTGCTTCAATTTGAGCAATATTATGATCATCACTCAAAAACTTGTTAAGAACGTCAGCAGCTTCGTTCAATTCACTTTTGATTAGGTCTTGGTACATAAGGCTTATCTCTTATTTGTATGACGCAGCTTAGCGTGCGCGATATGAGAGCTGAGGTTTTTCCCCTCTTTTACCTGAGTTTACCCACAAACATGAAATAGTGTCGACAGTTAAGCAGAAAGATTGCACCTTAATTAGCCAGCCACTACAAATCCGTCCAAATAATCACCACCAACCTCTCACAATTAGAACTTTAACTCTACTCAGATCACTTTTTACCCAACTTTGAGTTTTACAAATATTTAATATTCTGTTTACACTTGACTGGTTAGACCTCTTACCTAAACTTAATAACAATAAGTGATCTCTGAAAAGGAAATCGATCATGAATATATTGCTCTCACTACTCGGCATGACAGCTATCTTAGGTGTCTGTCTCTACCACAGAGTTAACTTGGTACGCACATTA
Organism: Pseudoalteromonas sp. G5_S1_14_S5; assembly: GCF_054968605.1. Classification (NCBI taxonomy): domain Bacteria; kingdom Pseudomonadati; phylum Pseudomonadota; class Gammaproteobacteria; order Alteromonadales; family Pseudoalteromonadaceae; genus Pseudoalteromonas; species Pseudoalteromonas sp. G5_S1_14_S5. The sequence continues at coordinate 12,178 of NZ_JBQKUM010000013.1, forward strand.
ATCGCACTAACTGGCGCAATGGTAGCTTTAACACTATTCGGCGACGTAGCGGTTACTGGCTGGCTTTGTTACCTATTAGCGGTTGCTATTTTGGCTGTACCAACCATTCGACAAACTCTCATCAGCCAAAAAGCACTTTCTGTATTTAAGAAAGTACTGCCGGCGATGTCTCAGACAGAAAAAGAAGCGTTGGAAGCAGGTACTGTTTGGTGGGAAGCAGAGCTATTCAAAGGCAAACCTGAATGGAAAAAACTACAGAACATCGCTGACCCAAAACTATCTGAAGCCGAACAAGCGTTCCTCGATGGTCCAGTAAACACAGTGTGTGAAATGGTCAATGATTACCAGGTCACTCATGAGCTTGCTGATTTACCACCAGAAGTATGGCAATACCTAAAAGACCACAAGTTCTTCGCGATGATCATCAAGAAAAAATACGGTGGCTTAGAATTCTCAGCTTATGCTCAGTCTTTGGTTCTACAAAAACTAACGGGTGTATCTAGCGTACTGTCATCAACCGTTGGTGTACCGAACTCGTTAGGACCAGGTGAGCTGCTGCAACACTACGGTACTGAAGAGCAGAGAAACCACTATCTTCCGCGCTTGGCTGAAGGTAAAGAGATCCCGTGTTTTGCTCTAACTAGCCCAGAAGCAGGTTCTGATGCGGGTTCAATCCCAGATTACGGTGTGGTTTGTAAAGGTGAGTGGCAAGGCAAAGAAGTTCTTGGTATGCGCCTAACTTGGAACAAGCGCTACATCACTCTGGCACCGGTTGCGACCGTATTGGGTTTGGCCTTTAAACTGCACGATCCAGAAGGCTTACTGGGCGACCAGCAAGATCTTGGTATCACCTGTGCTCTTATCCCAACCGATTTGAAAGGCGTGGAGATTGGCAACCGCCACTTCCCACTGAACGTTCCTTTCCAAAACGGCCCAACGCGAGGTGACGATATTTTCGTTCCTATCGATTTCATCATTGGCGGTCAGAAAATGGCAGGCCAAGGTTGGAGAATGCTGGTTGAATGTCTGTCAGTGGGTCGTGGTATCACACTGCCATCAAACTCAACCGGTGGCATCAAAACAGCAGCGCTTGCAACTGGTGCTTACGCTCGTATCCGCCGTCAATTTAAGCAACCAATTGGTCGCATGGAAGGGGTTGAAGAGCCGCTGGCACGTCTAGGTGGTAATGCTTATGTCATGGATGCAGCGAGCAACCTGACCGTTGCAGGTATCGACCTTGGTGAAAAACCTTCGGTTATCTCTGCAATCGTGAAGTATCACTGTACGCACCGTGGCCAACGCAGCATCATCGATGCAATGGACATCGTAGGTGGTAAGGGTATTTGCTTAGGCCCATCAAACTTCCTAGCTCGTGGCTACCAAGGCTCGCCAATTGCGATTACCGTTGAAGGTGCAAACATCCTGACTCGTTCAATGATCATCTACGGTCAAGGTGCGATTCGTTGCCACCCTTACGTTCTTAATGAAATGGAAGCAGCATACTCAGAAAGTAGCGATGCGCTTGATAAGTTTGATTCAGCGTTAGCAGGACACGTTAGCTTTACACTAAGTAACCTAGTTCGTAGTTTGTGGTTTGGTTTAACTGATGGCCGTGGTTCGGACACGCCAAAACCAGCCAATAGCACAGATAAACAGACAAAACGCTACTACCAACAGCTGAACCGTTACAGTGCTAACCTAGCGCTACTGTCTGACATTTCAATGGCTGTATTAGGCGGTTCACTAAAACGTAGAGAGCGCCTATCTGCTCGTCTAGGTGATATCCTGAGCCAACTATACCTAGGTTCTGCGACACTAAAACGCTTTGAAAGCGAAGGCAGTAATGCAGAAGACCTACCACTAGTACACTGGGGTATGCAAGACAGCTTGCGTCAAACTGAAGTAGCAATTGATGAGTTCTTAGCAAACTTCCCAAACCCAGTGGTTGGACGCCTTCTGCGTGTTGTATTGATGCCATTTGGCCGTATCCGTCGCGCACCAAACGACAAACTGGATAGCCAAGTCGCACACATCCTACAAACACCGAGTGCAACACGCTCACGTATCGGCCGTGGTCAATACTTAGCGGATACTCAATACAACGCGGTAGGTAAAGTTGAGAAAGCATTGGAGGTCATTCTTCAAGCTGAACCTCTGTTCGATAAAGTTTGTAAAGAGACGCATCAGAAACGCGCCTTCCTAAGACTGGATTTGGTCGCTCAATTAGGTCTTGAGAAAGGTATTCTGACAGAGAAAGAAGCGGCACTGTTAGAGAGTGCAGAGCAACATCGACTGTACACCATCAATGTTGATGACTTCTCACCAGAGGAGCTGGCAGCAAAGCCACAGTATCCAGACCAATCGATTGATAACGTAGCTTAGATTTTGTTTTAGAAACAAAAACGGGACTCATTTGAGTCCCGTTTTTTTGTTCAAAATATAGGTGCTTGTATTTGACCCAAGTCAGCTATTAAGTAGCTCTCTTAAAACAACTCTATCACGTTGGGAATTACTTGGGTGCCTTAAGTTGCATCTCTGGTTGAGCTCTTTTCTTAGCAGTCACCTTGCGAACCACAAACCAAATCAACAAGCCCAAAATAATCGCAACCACATTACCAACCCCAATAATGATCAAACTGCGCTTTCTATCTTCTTCTCGCTTCTTCAGTATCATCATTTCAGTGGCAATTCGCTTCTGCTCAGCTAATGCCTCTTCTTGAAAACGGCGGGATTCCGCTAAATCAATATCTTGAACCACGCTGTAAGAGTGCTCAGTAATCGGAAACGTCAGTGCACGCTGGCTAGAAGCATCGGTGGCATATACCATTCCCGACCAGTTATAAATCCCAATTTCACCATTGTAAGGGATCTCCAAAGGCACCTTCATCGCATCGACATCCGCTTGGCCTTGCTTAAACATCACAAACTCATCTGGTGCTTTGTGCTCAACGTGCACCGCTAACGAACTCGGTGCTATCATGCCTTGCTCACCAGAGACCACAATTGTATGAGATAAACCTTCTTTACGAGACTGAATAAAGGTAGTCGTGATTGGTGTTGGGTAAACCAAGACTTCTTGCTCTTGCGCTCGCAAAAACACACCGTTACCGGAAGTTATGCGCGCACGGTATTTGCCCGGCTCGATATCGATAGGCAAAGAGACAGTGAAGACGCCATCCCCTGCTTTCTCATCAAGATCAACGCCATCGTCAGCGAACTCGCCCATCACAACTGGAACTGGGCGCGCTTCTCTCACTAGGGATTCTTCGTTTTCGACAAATTTGGTAAACGTTACCTTTAGTTTTACACGATCAAGGAAATCACGGAGCACCAAAGGCTTACCGTCAGAGGTGAGACGGGCGGTAAACTTGATGCGCTCGGTTTGGTACAACTTATCTGGAAACTCGTTAGCATCCAAAACAAGGTGAGACAGTAGCTTGATATTGTTCTTAGGAGATACCTTACCTACCGCTTGCCATGGGCCTGGCATCGGCTGATCAATAGAGACAATGTCCATTGAGGATTCTTCATACCAACGGACATTATCAGCGTTACGCCAAGAGTAGTATTTCTTGCCGTCAGGACGAACTAAGACGACAGGTTTAGAGTTATCGGCTCGATAAATTATAAAGGTAATTTGTTCTATGCTTGGATCAACTCGGAATCGGTTGTCCAATAAACTCATTACGGATTCTGTTGCCGCGTGCAAGCTAAAGCTTAACAGCAGCAAACAACCGGTAGCCAATACCCTTAACATACTTTCTCCCTACTGACGCCAGAGGCAACTTCCGCTTTTCTCGACGAGATCTAAACGACTTTGATGCGCTTCTACTTCATCGGCCGTTGCTCGTAAAACCTTTAGGGGTTTTCGACCACTTTCTACTCTTCGGATACTTTCTACGCCACCTTCTTGCTGATCAGCGTTAAATTGCAGTGACGTTTGTCCACCCGTCATCAATAAATAGACGTCAGCTAGGATCTCCGCATCGAGCAAAGCGCCGTGAAGAGTACGGTGCGAGTTATCGATGCCATAACGTTCACATAAGATATCTAGGTTGTTTCTTTTACCCGGGAATATCTTTTTCGCCATGTCCAGGGTATCGGTAACTTTACAGTAATCGTCTGTCTTACCGATCGTAGGGTCCAGTTTCTCAAACTCATAGTCCATGAAGCCGGTATCGAAGGGCGCGTTGTGAGCCACCAGCTCAGCGCCTTTGATGAAGTCGAGAAACTCTTTATGGATGTCTTGGTATTCAGGCTTATCAACCAAGAATTCATCAGTGATACCGTGAACGCCAATCGCCTCTTCTTGAATAGCGCGATCTGGCTTGATGTAAACGTGAAAGTGGCGCCCAGTTAACTTACGGTTGATGATCTCTACGGCACCGATCTCTACGATGCGGTGACCCATGTAATGAGGACCACCTTCGGTATTCATACCGGTTGTTTCGGTATCGAGTACGACGATACGCTTGTTTTCATTCGAACTATTTTTTTCGTTCGCGGTTTGTTCTGGAGTGCTACTGGTATTCATAAGGATAACTGTGTCAGACTATGCCGATAATGTGCTTGAGGTAATAGTATCAAATCATGACGAAACAAGTTGAAATTTTCACTGACGGTTCTTGTTTAGGCAATCCAGGGCCTGGCGGCTATGGCATCGTACTTCGCTACAAGAAAGTAGAGAAGACGCTCGCGCAGGGCTATACCCTAACGACCAACAACCGCATGGAAATGCTCGCTGCTGTTGTAGCACTACAAACCCTCAAAGAGCCGTGCTCGGTGATTCTGACTACCGATAGCCAATATGTTCGTCAAGGCATTACACAGTGGATACATAACTGGAAAAAGCGCGAATGGAAAACCGCCGACAAAAAGCCGGTGAAAAATGCCGATCTTTGGCAAAAGCTCGATAAAGAGACAGCACGTCACACTGTCGATTGGCGTTGGGTGAAAGGACACGCAGGTCACCGAGAGAATGAGATGTGTGATGAGCTAGCTCGTACCGCCGCAGAAAACCCAACCCAAGAAGACACGGGCTATCAGCCAAGCTGATATTGGGAGCGGATAAGGATATCCGATAGCAAAAAGCCGACTACGAGTCGGCTTTTTCTGTTTTTAGCGGGCGCAGCGCACGAATGGAATGCAACGTGCAGCGAGTATCTGTCCTAAAGCTAGCACCAACCGGAGAGAAGCGTCGCTTGAGATGCCAATGTGGCTTAATAGGCTTGAGTGGATAAGTACGCTTGCGAGCAACGATAAAGTATTGGCTTCCAGTAAACGAGGTACAGCTGCCTAATGCGTTCTCAAGCCAAGTCCACATCGCTTGATACTTACTCATAGGGAACAATGCATAAGTATCACAATGAATCACTTCATAATTCAGAACGCCCAACCAGTCTTTGACGCGACTTGGCGTATACATTCGCCCACTCCACGGTAAACTGTTCTTACGCCACGGCATTAAGCTAGCAAGCCCGGTGACACTGAATGGGTTAAAGCCGGTGATGATAATGTAGCCATCGTCCATCATCACTCGGTCGACTTCTCTTAATAACCGATGTGGGTCATTGCTATAATCTAATTGATGACTAAGTACCACAACATCAAAACTTTTCTCCAAAAAGGGCAAATTATAGCCATCCGCTATCACATTATGTAATGGGTTCTGGATATCTAGGTTTACTTGATGTTGAATGTTGCATGTGCAACTGGAAATCTCACTGCTGAGACCGCCGAGCTTGAGCATATGGTAACCAAATAACTTTGGGCACCACTCATCGAGTCGAGTTTGAATTGATTCTCTCAACCAGTCCCCATTGTGCAATTGTGCCCAAGTGTAAGGACGCTCAAACTTCTTTCTGCTACGTGCTGGCTTCATCAATAATCTGTCTCACTTATTCTGTCGCACTGAAAGTGACTGGAGAACCAATAATGTTACATATCAAAAGCATACCTGCATTTAACGACAATTACATCTGGCTGATTGAAAATAGCGATCGCCGTTGTGCTGTCGTCGACCCCGGCGATGCAGCTCCAGTATTAGAGTACTTAGCACACCATGAGCTAACTTTAGATGCAATCTTGATTACGCACCACCACCACGATCACATTGGTGGCGTTCCAGAGTTAGTTAGACAATTCCCAGGTGTTGATGTCGTGGGTCCGATGAATGAGCCTATCCCAACATTGACACACCCAGTGGATGATGGAGACCAACTGGAGTTGTTTGGCGAAATATTCTTGGTTCTTGGGTTAAGCGGGCACACGGCGGGCCATATCGGTTACGTTGGTGATGCAAAGCTATTCTGTGGCGATGTACTGTTCTCAGCGGGCTGTGGTCGCATCATGGAAGGCACTCCACAACAGATGTTTGATGCATTAAATAAGATTACGGCGCTTCCTCAAGAAACCGAGGTCTATTGTGCACATGAGTACACAGCAGCCAATATTGCTTTCGCACTTGCAGTTGAGCCAGATAACCAACATTTGCAGCAATATCGCGACCAAGTGAACCGACTTCGCGCACAAAATAAGTCGACCATTCCCACAAATTTGAGACAAGAGAAGTTTGTGAACCCTTTCTTGCGCTACACCGAACCAAGTGTAGTGAAATCAGTATCTAACCGCACGGAACAGACCGATCCTTTGTCAGTATTTACCGCTCTACGTGCGTGGAAGAACGAATTTTAACAAATACAGACTTGTCACTTACAGGGAGTGGCAAGTATTATCATCGGCCGTTTATTAAAAAGGCTGTAACATGCGAGTTAAGTACAGCTGGGCTTTGGTATTACTACTATCTGGTTGCCAATTAACTCAGTCAGAGAATCCAGACCAAGCTTCCGAGCAAACCAACACACCTCCTACAGAAGTTTCTCAAGTGAACGTTTCACCTGAAGCGACCAAAGAAGAACAAAAAGTTGAAGCACCTGTCGTCACTCCACAAGCACAAGAAGATGTTTGGAAACGTATTGCGATGCAACTTGAAATGGAAGTACCAGACCAAAAGAAGGTCGACTACTACCGAACTTGGTATTTAAAACACCCTAGTCATCTAAAAACCGTCTCCAAGCGAGCTGAACCTTTCCTTTACTTGATCACCACCAAGATCGAAGAAAGAGACCTACCTTTAGAACTGGCACTGCTACCGGTTGTTGAAAGCTCATTCGACGCATTTGCCTACTCTCACGGCAGTGCCGCTGGCCTATGGCAATTCCTCGCAGGCACTGGTAAAGACTACGGACTTGAGCAGAACTTCTGGTATGACGGCCGCCGAGATGTTGCCGCTTCAACCGATGCTGCGTTAGATTTTCTAACCGACCTAAACAGACGTTTTGATGGCGACTGGCAACACGCAATCGCGGCATACAACAGTGGCGGTGGTCGTGTGAACAGTGCAATCCGTAAGAATAAGAAGCTTGGCAAACCAATCGACTTCTTCTCACTAGACCTGCCGAAAGAGACCAGTAGCTACGTACCTAAACTGCTGGCACTGGCAGACGTGATTGCCAACCAAGAAAAGTACGGTATTGATATTCCTACAATCCCAAACAAGCCTGTACTGACTCTGGTTAATCCAGAAGAGCAACTGGATTTGGCTATTGCTGCGAACTACGCAGGCATTCCAGTAAAAGAGCTACAAGGCTATAACCCTGCATATAACCAGTGGGCGACAGCACCAGAAAAGTATCAGAAGCTATTACTTCCTCTAGAATCAGTTGAAAAATTCAACAAAGAAGTAGCGGCCAATAAAGGCAAAGGCATGAAGCTGGTTCGTTATAAGGTTCAGTCTGGTGACAGTATCAGCGTACTGGCAAGCAAATACAACACCACCAGCAAGGTGATCCGCACTGCCAATGGTTTGACCAACAACAACATTCGTATCGGTCAACACCTACTGATCCCTACTTCGACCAAAGACGATAAGGCATACGCGCTAAGCGCTTCAAACCGCCTAGCAAGCACACAGTCAAAGAATCGCGGTCAATACAAGCTAACCCACAAAGTGAAAAGTGGTGACAGCTTATGGACCATTGCACGCGCCAACAAGGTATCTCACCAGTCGCTTGCGAAGTGGAATGGCATGGGACCACGTGACACCTTACGAATTGGTCAAGAACTGGTCATCTGGAAGAACGGTTCTGACGGCGCCATCATCCGTACCATCTTTTACAACGTAAGATCAGGTGACACAGTCAGCGGTATTGCATCAAAGTTCAAGGTAAAGAGTTCAGATGTTGTAAAATGGAACACTTTACAGAACCAGAAATACTTACAGCCAGGACAAAAGCTTAAGCTGTATGTTGATGTAACTAAGGTAAGTGTATGAACCCGTCAAGTAACCCACTCGTCATGCTGTTGGATATATTCCGTTCACCAACAGCTTGTTTCTTAGCGCTTTATCAGCGAAGTGCTTGGGGATGGCAACCCTACGCCGTATTAATGCTTAGCCCATTTTTATTTTGGGGTGCTTATTTTTCGAACGTGGATTTTGCTTGGTTAAGTGCAGAGCTATCTAAGCAATTAGCTCAAACAAACCCAGACCAGTTGGCGTTACTTGATAGTAATACCCTACTCGCCAGTGAAATCATCAGCGATGTGTTTAGCCGCACGCTCACTATCGTTCTTTTGGCATTTTGGCTTAACCTTGCAACCAAACCAAGCCAACATCAGCATAGCTTTTGGCGATGGTTTGCAGCAGCGTCAGTTATCATCTTCCCAGCAGTTTTAGGCGATATTGCGAGCTACGCAAGTCTAATCCTAAAGCACGGTCATGTGATGAACTTCGCCGCTGACTTGAACAGCTTAAACGGCTTAATCAAGTTACCGCTTACAAGTGATTGGTCACAATTTGCTAGCTCTTTACCACTGCTACTGCCTTGGTACATCGTACTTGGTTACGCGGCGGTATTAACGTGGACAGAGTTTGAGCGTGGACAAGCACTAGTGATTTCAGGCTTGCCGTGGATTGGCTATTACCTAATCTGGGCTATCTACATTTTAGTTTCGTAGATAACCGTTACTGAGTCTTAGCTTTACGCTATTTAGCCTTAAAAGTGACTAACATTGGATTATGATCAGAAGCGTCCGTCATGGGCGCTTTTGCTTTTTCGACCTCTAGTCCTCGATAAAACACATGATCTAGCACTAGCCCCGTTATGAACTGAGTGCGATTATCCGGCTCAAAAGCGACCTCAGCCAAACCTACCTTTTCCAATTCCTCTGTCAATACTGTAAAACGAGTCTCACTCCAGCTGTTAAAGTCACCGGCAAAAATAATTGACCCATGATAATTTTGTAGATTGTCGGTTAAGCTCTTGAGTTGAGCTTTATAATCTTCGGTACCAAAAGTAAAGTTCACGGCGTGAATATTGATCACCGCCAACTCTTCACCATTACTCAACTTGTAACGTGACCAAAGAGCAGACTTAGGTAACTGCAACCAAGGCTCTTCATGAGTATAAGCACAAGCCTCAATAGGCAAATGAGTCGCAAGATTGAGCACGCCAGCACTTTTTTCGAATGCCTCAAACGCATTGACTCGAGTACTTCCCCATTGACCACTCGTTACCCACTGACGAAGTCTATCCGTCATACTGGCTTCTTGCAGCAGTACTAAATCACTGCCCGCTGTCAGCTTATTGAGTTCAGTCTGCCAATGACTGCGATTTTGCTTATAAATATTCCATACAGTGAGGCTTAAGCCGTCAGACACATCCAGCGCTTTAGGTTCAGAGTTGTGGTAGCAACTGTAGATGTCATTACTGGTGTTTGGAGAAGACGTAATAAGATTTGGCTTATTTGGGATCACAAAAATAAAGTGAAAACTAACAACAGTTAGTGTTATCAGTAATGTGATAACTATGATGGTTTTCTTGAACATAAAGCACCCTACCAGAAATGAAAAAGGAGCGATAAACGCTCCTTTAGGGTAATAGTTTTTTTATACGGCGTCTTCGTCTTCTTCGCCAGTACGAATACGTACCACACGTTCAACGTCAGTGATGAAGATCTTACCATCGCCAATTTTACCAGTTTGAGCCGTCTCAATAATGGTATCAACACATTGGTCTGCTATTTCATCAGTAACAACGATCTCTAACTTAACTTTAGGCAAAAAGTCGACCATGTACTCTGCGCCACGGTATAGCTCAGTATGACCCTTTTGGCGTCCGAAACCTTTAACTTCAGAGACCGTCATACCCGTAATGCCCACTTCTGCAAGCGCCTCACGTACATCATCAAGTTTGAATGGCTTGATAATGGCTTCAATCTTTTTCATGTTCATCCCTTAAACTGTGCGAATGGCTCATTATCGGATAGCTATAGTAAACATTCAATCAAAAAAGCCAGAGCTTTAAAGCTCTGGCTCGTAATTCATCGTATTGTTTAATCTGTGCTTTAAGAAGGTTTTACTTAAGGCTTGCGTAGTAAGCAGCTAGATTGGCGATATCTTCATCATTCAGCATTGAAGCTTGTGCCTGCATGACAGCAGCCAAACCGCCGGTACGCTGGCCATTCTTGTATGCGTTAATTGATGAAACAATGTATTGCTCGTTTTGACCTTTAAGGTTTGGGTAACCCGGGATCACTGCGATACCGTCAACACCGTGACAAGCTGCACATACTGCTGCTTTTGCTTGTCCTGCAGCAACATCACCTGCCAGAGCATTACCACTCAATAGTCCAAGAACAAATCCTAGTGTAATTTTCTTCATTGCATATTCCATTAATTATTTTTATTCAAGTGACGTATAATTGTGACACAAACTTTTTCTAGTTGCTCCAAAGTGCTTCACAATCTTGACCGTCGTAGCTTTTATCTACGAATAACCCTAAAACAGCGATCACTCGATCACCATCCATTAATATAGGCGTTCTGCGCCTCAGCCAGCTAGGCACTTGGTACTCTTGAAACAGCTTCTTGAGCTTCCTGCTATGTCCACGCCCAACTGGGTGCGCCGATAAACCTTCAGGATTAAAGGTAACACGTAATACCGCGTTTTGGTCTGGTAAACTGAACGTTTGTACCCGACGACCAGGTTCGGATTCAGATACCCCCGAGTGTAAACTTACATCTCCCAAGCCATCAGGCAGAAGCAACTTTCCGCCAACAGCAATATCACCTTGCCAGACCGATAGATCTTTAGTCTCTCGAACCAAATAGAGTTTTTGATTAAAACGCCTAACTTCAACGCCGTTTAACACCAGCTTAGGGTTAGCATCACGCTGAGCACACGCCACTTCCTCCCAGATAAGCTGGAGTTGCTTTTGGCTCGGCATCGCTTGCTGGCAATGACCTAACCACATTCTTAACAAACGCGACCTTAATAAAGCAGATTGCTCAGATAACACCTCAATGCTCAAGCTCTGGTCATCACCGAGGGCGAGTTGCAAGTGAGAAGCTAACAACTCGTCTAGCAACATCTCTTGATCGGCACAAAGCTGAGCACTACGACTGACAGACTCTCGAAAACTAGGCCAACGCTCGGTCAGCACCGGAGTCACTTGGTGGCGAATAAAATTACGGTCGAAACGCACGTCCTGATTACTTTCATCTTCAACCCAAGTTAACCCCATACGGCGAGCGAACGCCTCGATCTCGGTTCTGGTCACTGACAGCATAGGGCGAACAATATGAGCCTCTGAAAATGGCATCACTTTCGCCATCGATGAGAGGCCTTTAGGACCACTACCGCGCTTTAACGCTAATAGAAAAGTCTCGACTTGATCGTCGATGTGTTGACCAGTAACCAGCACATCCCCTTGTCGAAGATGCGATTTGAAGGCGTTATATCTGGCATCTCGAGCGAGCTTTTCAATACTTTCACCACTATGAACATCCAGTGAGACACACTCCACTGTTAAAGGCACTGATAAATCATCGCACCACGCTTGGCATTGCTCGGCCCATTGGTCCGCATTCTGACTCAAGCCATGATGAACATGGATTGCCTGACAATCGATACCATGATCTTTGGTGTATTGGGCAGCCAACTCCAACAGCACTCGTGAATCAACCCCACCACTAAAGGCAACCACCAGCCGGTGAGGCTTAATTACGCTTTGGTCAAATACAGAGGTAAACGTTTCGATTAAGTGAGTCATGAGGCCTAATAAACCAAGAAGGTGTTTGAAAGGTAATGTTTGAATAATAAAAAAGGGTTGGCACTGAGTCCAACCCTTTCATCATCTCGTTACATAAAGTCCGCCTTCGAATGAGGCAGCTTATCAGCAGTAACCGTAGCTCATTAGACGCTGGTAACGACGCTCAAGAAGCGTTTCGTTATCAAACTGCTCTAGCTCTTCTAGTTGTTTAACTAAAAGGTCTTTCATGTTCTGAGCAGTTTGCATTGGATCACGGTGTGCGCCACCTAGCGGCTCAGGGATGATTTCGTCGATAAGCTCAAGCTCTTTAAGACGAGGAGCAATTAGGCCCATCGCTTCAGCAGCTTGTGGTGCTTTATCTGAATCACGCCATAGGATCGAAGCACAACCTTCTGGAGAGATTACTGAGTACGTAGAGTACTGAAGCATGTTCACGTAGTCACCAACACCAATTGCTAGTGCACCACCAGAACCGCCTTCACCAACAACGTTACAGATAACTGGAACAGAAAGGCCAGCCATAACCTTAAGGTTTTTAGCGATAGCTTCAGACTGACCACGTTCTTCCGCGCCAACACCCGGGTATGCGCCAGCCGTATCGATGAAAGTAATGATAGGCATGTTGAAACGCTCAGCAGTTTCCATTAAGCGAAGTGCCTTACGGTAACCTTCAGGCTTTGGCATACCAAAGTTGCGAAGTACTTTTTCTTTAGTCTCACGACCTTTCTGGTGACCAATAACCATAACAGGACGGCCATTTAGACGAGCCATACCACCCACGATTGCTTTGTCGTCAGCGTAAGCACGATCGCCCGCCATCTCTTCAAACTCTGTGAATGCATGCTCCAGATAATCTTTTGTGTAAGGACGTTGTGGGTGACGAGCAAGTTGAGCTACCTGCCATGCCCCTAAGTCGCTAAAGATTTTCTGTTTAAGCTCTAAGCTTTTTTTCTCTAGTTGTTCGATTTCTCTGTCTAGATCTACCGCAGTGTCACCACCGTGACGCGAAACGTCACGTAGCGCTTCGATTTTTGCTTCAAGTTCAGCGATAGGCTTTTCAAATTCTAGAAAGTTCAGGCTCATCTATGAATCCTTGTTGATTCAGCTCCGCATTTGCGAAGCTAAATTTTAGTTAAATTCGAGTTCTACTTGGCTATTTCCAAGCAGCTGTTTTAATTCGTCTAGTAATGTATCACTTGGCGTCACGCGCCATTCTGTGCCCAAAGTTAACCGCGCTCTAGCGTCGGCACGCTGGTAGTATACATTGACTGGGACCGTTCCGGCTCTATAAGGTTCTAAGATTTGACTAAATCGTTCAAAAAATTGACCATTAATTTGGGATTCATCGATAGATATCGATACCCCGCGAGCATATTTTTCACGGGCGCTTCCTAAGTCCATGACCTCGCGCGCGGACATTTTAAGCCCACCGTTGAAGTCATCAAAGCTGACCTGTCCAGAAACGACCACAATTTTGTCTTTTTCGAGCAATTCTGCGTAACGATCGAGCGCATCTGAGAACAACATCACTTCCATACGCCCAGATCGATCGTCGATGGTCATCAAACCAATTCGAGTACCACGCTTGGTGGTCATAACTCGTGCTGCAATCACCAAGCCAGCAATCGTTAATGATTGGTCACGGCGTGTTGGCGTCGCATCTTTCAAACGGCAGCTGGTGTATTTCGCTAACTCTTTGATGTACTCGTTAACGGGGTGACCCGTCAAGTACAAACCTAGCGTTTCACGTTCACCTTCAAGCCAAACCTTTTCAGGCCATCTCGGTACTTGGATGTACTTGTGCTCGACTTCTTCCGGAGCATCCGTCAATACACCAAACATGTCGGATTGCCCAAAGGACTCGGCATGGTGATATTGGCTTGCCGCTTTAACCGCATCAGCCAATGAAGCCATCATCGCTGCACGGTGAGGGCCTAATCTATCTAACGCACCCGATAGAATCAACTTTTCGATAACACGCTTGTTAACTTTCTTTAAATCAATACGTGCACAGAAGTCGAATAAATCTTTGAAGTAACCGCCCTTATTTCGCGCCTCAATGATCGCTTCAATCGGGCCCTCACCTACCCCTTTAATCGCGCCAATGCCGTAAACGATCGCACCGTCGTCATCAACATTAAATCGGTAGAGGCCTGAGTTGATATCAGGCGGCAGCAACTTCAACTTCATACGGAAACACTCATCCACAAGGCCGATGACCTTCTCAGTGTTATCCATATCCGCTGTCATTACCGCAGCCATAAATTCAGCAGGATAGTGCGTTTTCAGCCATAGAGTTTGATAAGAAACCAGAGCATAGGCAGCAGAGTGAGATTTGTTAAAGCCGTAGCCTGCAAACTTCTCTACCAAGTCGAAGATTTTCATGGCCAGTTCGCCATCCACTCCGTTGGCTTCTGCACCTTCTTTAAAGGTACCGCGCTGCTTCGCCATTTCTTCTGGCTTTTTCTTACCCATCGCACGACGCAACATATCTGCGCCACCCAACGTATAACCCGCTAGGATTTGGGCAATCTGCATTACCTGTTCTTGGTAAAGGATGATGCCATAGGTTGGTTCTAACGTGTCTTTTAGCGATTCATGTTGCCATGTTTCATCTGGGTAAGAGACGGCTTCTCGACCGTGCTTACGGTCGATAAAGTTATCTACCATGCCTGATTGCAGTGGGCCCGGACGGAACAAGGCTACCAATGCGATGATATCTTCAAAACAGTCAGGTTGAAGACGTTTGATCAGGTCTTTCATACCACGAGATTCCAGCTGGAATACCGCAGTGGTTTCAGAGTTTTGTAGTAAGTTGAATGACGCTTGGTCATCTAAAGGAATCGATTCAATACGAACCGGCTCTTTACCTTCTTTCTTCAAGCGTGGGTTCACTAGGCCCAACGCCCAGTCAATGATGGTCAGAGTACGTAGACCCAAGAAGTCGAACTTAACCAAGCCAGCAGTTTCAACGTCATTCTTATCGAATTGCGTTACCGGGAAGTTACCTTCTGCATCCGCATAGATAGGCGCAAAATCTGTGATTGTGGTTGGTGAGATTACAACACCACCCGCGTGTTTACCGGCGTTTCGCGTACAACCTTCTAGAATACGACACTTATCGATCAGTTCGCGAACCTCTTCATCACCATCGTAAAGCTCTGGCAATGCAGGCTCGGCAAGAAAAGCTTTCTCAAGTGTCATACCCGGATCTGGCGGTACAAGCTTTGAAATACGGTCGACGAAACCAAACGGGTGACCAAGTACACGGCCTACGTCACGGATTACCGCTTTTGCCGCCATGGTACCAAAGGTGATGATCTGAGATACCGCATCACGACCGTACATTTCAGCAACGTGATCAATTACTTGGTCACGCTTGTCCATACAGAAGTCGATATCGAAATCGGGCATCGAGACACGTTCTGGGTTCAAGAAACGTTCGAACAGTAGATCGTATTCAAGTGGGTCGAGATCGGTGATATCCAATGCGTACGCCACCAATGAACCCGCACCCGAACCACGACCTGGGCCAACTGGCACATCGTTATCTTTAGACCATTGGATGAACTCCATTACGATCAAGAAGTAACCCGGGAAACCCATGTTGTTGATAACTTCCAGTTCGACTTTAAGGCGCTCATCGTATTCAGGACGGCGCTCAGATCGAACTTGCTCATCTGGGAACAAGAATGCTAAACGACGTTCAAGGCCTTCTTCTGATTTCTTAATCAAGAAATCTTCGATCGCTAAACCTTCGGTCGGGAAGTTAGGGAGGAAGTACTCACCAAGACGAACAGTAACGTTACAACGCTTAGCAATCTCAACGCTGTTTTCAAGCGCTTCTGGGATATCTGAAAACAGCTCACACATCTCTTCTTCGCTACGAAGATACTGTTGCGCACTGTAGTTTTTAGGGCGACGTGGATCGACTATGGTGTAACCATCGTGGATCGCTACGCGGATTTCATGGGCATCAAACAAATCTTCGGTTAAGAAGACTACTTCATTGGTTGCCACAACCGGTAAGTCTTGTTGCTCAGCAAGCTCTAACGCAAAGTGCAGGTAAGACTCTTCATCGGCACGTCCGGTACGAATCAGCTCTAAGTAAAAGCGATCGGGGAAGTGAGTCTTGTAAAACTCGACACCACTCGCGACGAGATCACGGTTACCTTTCAGTAATGCCTTACCGATCTCGCCTTCTTTGGCGCCCGATAAGATAATCAATCCTTCAGCGTTTTCGATTAACCACTCTTTGTCGATCACAGGTTGATGCTGTATGTGACCACGCAAGTAAGCTTTTGAAATCAGCAAGGTAAGGTTGTTATAACCTTTGTTATCAGACGCTAAAACCGTCAGTTTCGTCAGCTCATCTCCAAATTCTGGAGATTGCATCAAAAAATCAGCGCCAATAATTGGTTTAACCCCGCACCCATGGGCAGTACCGTAAAATTTCACCAAACCACATAGGTTGGTGAAGTCGGTAAGTGCTAGAGCTGGCATACCCATTTCAGCGACTTTTTTAACTAATGGTGGCACCTTAGAGAGGCCATCCACCATAGAAAAGTCACTGTGTACGCGTAGGTGAACAAATTTTGGATCTGACATTATTTTTCCTGAGTTCTAGACCGGAGCCTAGGATTACAACTGAGTGTATTCTATTTTTTTCTATTGCTAGTAAGCAAATTTATTCGAAGATGAACGCTTATCTGTGTAGCACTTAATCAATGCCTAAAATACGTTTTACTGGCTTAAAGCTCTTACGATAATGCTCGGTAACACCGTGCTTTTCAATTGCCTCGAAATGCGCCTTCGTCGGGTAACCTTTGTGTTTAGCAAAACCAAATTCCGGATGAAGCTTATCAAGCTCTTCCATCTCTTGGTCACGTACGACTTTAGCAATAATAGACGCTGCACTGATTTCAGCGACGCGCAAGTCACCTTTAACCACTGCAACACCGGCCATTGGCAACTCAGGTACACGGTTACCATCAATCAAAGCCATATCTGGTTGGACGCTTAACCTAGCAATCGCACGCTGCATCGCAACCATAGTCGCTTGTAGAATATTGAGTTCATCAATTTCTTGCGGTGAACAACGACCTACAGACCACGCCAATGCTTTCTCTTTAATTTCAGGAAGCAGAGCGAGGCGCTTTTTCTCAGACAGTTTCTTTGAATCGTTCAAGCCTTCAATAGGATTATTAGGGTCTAGGATAACCGCAGCTGTCACTACATCGCCAACCAATGGCCCACGCCCTACTTCATCGACGCCAGCAAATAGCTGGTAGCCTTGAGGGTATTCGAAAGGTGGAAGCTCTTTTTTCTCTTTTACTGCCATGACAATTCTCTTTGTAACTTTTAAGCCCGTGCTTTTGAAACTAGCACGTTATGATTCAACAAACTCTCGGCCGATCAATTTCAGCACCGCGTTGGCAGCTTGTTTGTCTGCATCTTTACGGATCCAGTGGTGCATTTCAGTAAAGCGTTCAATCAGCGCACTATTATCTGCAGATAGCATCTTATCAACCGAAGGGAATAAGAAGTCTGGATGGCACTCTTCCAAGATGTGCTCTTTGACGATTTCTTCACCTGCCAGAATATTCGGCAGTGACACAAACTCAGTGATAGCCAGCTTCTTAACAATGTAGCCAGTCAACTTATTCACTTTGTAGCCCACAACCATTGGACGCTTAAGCAGCATGCACTCAAGAGCGACCGTGCCCGATGCCAATAGTACTGAGTCCGCTGCAGTGATCACGTTACGAGCTGTATCCTGCACAATGACAAAATCCAATTCTGGTGCTGTCGCCTTCCAAATTTCGATAAACTGTTGCTTGCGGGTTTCGTTAACAGCAGCCACCACAAAACCGATGTCTGGGTACTTTTGTTTGATACGCTTACAAGTTTCAATGAACGGTTGCGCGATAAGCTTCATTTCACCACCACGACTGCCCGGTAGAACCGCCAGCCACTGCTTGTCTTGCTTTAGGCCAAGCAGTTCTCGTGCTTCCGCTTGATTTGGCTCGAGTGGAATGGCATCTGCTAGTGTATGACCAACAAATTCACAGGCAACGTTGTATTTGTCGTAGAACGCTTTTTCAAATGGTAAGAACGCTAGTACCAGGTCGGTTGCTTTGTCGATCTTAAAAATACGTTTTGGACGCCATGCCCATACTGAAGGGCTAACGTAATGAACCGTTTTTATACCGGCGTTCTTAAGGTCTAGCTCCAGTCTCAAGTTAAAGTCGGGAGCATCAATACCAACGAACACATCTGGTGGGTTCTGAGTAAAATATTTAACCAGCTCTGCTTTTACTTTTAACAAACGAGGCAAGCGACCAAGAACTTCAACAAGGCCCATTACGGCGAGCTCTTCCATCTCAAACAAAGATTCACAGCCTAGCGCTTTCATTTTTGGCCCGCCAATACCGACAAATTCTGCATTCGGGTACTGAGCTTTTATCGCTTTAATAAAACCTTCGCCAAGGGTATCGCCAGAGAGTTCTCCAACAACAATACCTACACGCAGTGGCTCGTTGGAAACAAAGCCTGAGTTATTGGTTTGTGCGTCTTGCTGTGCCATATTTTTCCAATTCCCTTCTCGCCTAAAACAAAAAAGATCGCCTTAAAAGTAGCGATCTTTTTTATATCAATCACACCTGGTATTAACGAATAATACCGCGCTCAGAGTTCTCTAGCATCTCTAGCATAGGAGTTACCGAAGCAAACTCTTTCGCCATTTCAACTAAAGCCGCTTTCGCTTCTTCAAGTGTTTTGCCAGAGCGGTAAAGCTCTTTGTACGCTTTTTGCAACGCGCGAATCTCTGGTTTCTCGAACCCGTTACGTTTCAGACCTACAAGGTTAAGGCCGAATGGTGCTGCATGGTTACCTTGTGCAAGTACATACGGAAGTACATCTTGAACAACGGCAGAACAACCACCAATGTAAGCGTAAGCACCGATTGAACAAAACGGGTGAATCGCAGAAAGCGCCATAACACCAGCGTAATCACCAACTGTTACGTGACCACCTAAGATAGCATTGTTACCAATGTGAGTGTGGTTACCAACAATAACGTCGTGCGCTACGTGAGCGTTAACACAAAGCAGGTTGTCATCCCCAATCACCGTGGTTGCTTTATCTTGAACCGTACCACGGTGGATTTGAACCGCTTCACGAATCACGTTGCGATCACCGATCACAACCGTAGTGTCTTCGCCACCGTACTTCTTGTCTTGGTTCTCTTCACCAATCACAGCGTGTGGGAAAATGCGGTTTTCTTTACCAATAGTTGTGTGACCCTTGATCACAACATGCGACATGATTTCTGTGTCGTCACCAATGGTTACATTACCAGCAATGTAAGTAAAAGGGCCAACTGTTACGTTCGCACCAATCGTTACATCACCTTCAATAACTGCAGCCGGGTGAATTTTTGCTGTTTCATGAATCATATTAAAACTCTCTACGAGCACATTTAAGTTCAGCTGAACATACTACTTCGCCGTCAACTTTCGCAACGCCGTTAAATGACGCGATGCCACGACGCTCTTTTAGGAATTCAACATCGATAACCAGCTGGTCACCAGGAACTACTGGCTTACGGAATTTCGCTTTATCAACACTTGCGAAGTAGTAAAGCTCGTTACCAGAAGGTGCACCAAAAGATTTAAATGCAAGAAGGCCTGTTGCTTGCGCCATCGCTTCTAGGATCAGCACACCTGGAAATACAGGAAGTTGAGGGAAGTGGCCAGTAAACTGAGGCTCGTTAACAGAAACATTCTTAATTGCAGTCAATGTTTTTTCTTTTTCAAAGCTAGTCACACGATCAACCATTAAGAATGGGTAGCGATGAGGTAATAGTTCCTGAATTTCAGTAATGTTCATCGTTGTCTGTTCAGTAGTCAAAGTCGTATTCCTATATGTATTCTTTATTTAATTAGAAAGATTATAAATGAAAAAGACTCGCTGTACGCGAGCCTTTTATTAGAAATGCTGGAATTAAGATTCCGCGCTCTTCTCGATAAGTTTTTCTACGGCTTTCAAGCGCTTGTTCATTTCATCAATACGATGAACACGCGTTGCTGTTTTACGCCATTCTTTGTTTGGCTGTAAAGGAATACCCGAAGAGTACATGCCTTTCTCAGTGATGCTGCGCATAACCATTCCCATACCGGTAATCGTCACGCCATCTGCGATCTCAATGTGACCATTGATAACGCTACCACCACCAATAATACAGTACTTACCTATCGTTGTGCTGCCTGCGATGATAGTACCACCCGCCAGAGCAGAACCATATCCGATGTGAACATTGTGTGCGATTTGCATTTGATTATCGATGATAACGTTGTCTTCAATAACCGTGTCATCTAGCGCACCGCGGTCAATCGTAGTACATGCACCGATCTCTACGCGATTACCAATACGAACAGAACCAACTTGAGGGATCTTGATCCACTCGCCTTTCTCATTCGCATAGCCAAAGCCATCAGAACCAATCACAGTACTTGATTGAACCAAACAAGCTTCACCAATTACCACTTCATGGTAAATGCTTACGTTAGCCCAAAGCTTAGTGCCAGCTCCAATCTTTGCGTTTTTACCGATAAAGCAACCAGCACCGATGATCACATCGTCACCAAGAACAACACCAGACTCAACCACGGCGTTCGCACCAATAGACACATTTTGTCCAAGTGTTGCATCGCTCGCAATCGAAGCTGAATCAGCAATATCCACAGCAGGTACAGGAGTAGTATCAAGCGCTTGAGCAACCTTAGCAAAGGCAACGTAAGGGTCACCGACCACAATCACGTTAGTCTTACACAGTTCGCACTCACTCTCTTTAACCATAATAGCTGATGCTTTACAGTCACCTAGGTGCTTGCTGTACTTAACGTTAGAAAGGAACGTAATGTTGCCTTCTTGCGCTTTATCCATAGGAGCAACAGCAGAAACGGTTACAGCACCGTCACCATGTAGCTCCCCCCCGGTAATGGTTGCCAATTCGGCTAAAGTCAGTGTCTTCATAAAACTTATTTTAGTTCTTTAATTACTTTCTCAGAGATGTTGAATTCAGGCTTACCGTATTGTAGTGCTTGAATATCAACGATCATGTCGTAGCCTTCTTTTTCTGCAACTTTCGTTACAGCATCTTGAATCACTTTGAAGAGCTTCTGCTTTTCTTGTGCTTCACGACGTTGGCTTGCTTTTTCTAGAGCTTGAGCTTTGATTTTGTACTTGCTGTCTAGTTGACCAACTTCGATACGAAGCTTCTCAACTTCGTCTGGACCTAGTAGCTCGCCATCACGCTTAAGCTTTTCAATCTTAGTCTTAGCTTCCGCTTGAATGCTTTGCAGCTCCGCTGCTTTGTCTTTGAACTCTTCCTGCATTTTTTGAAGAACAACTTCACGCTGAGGTAGAGCCTGGAATACTTGTGCAGTGTTTACATAACCCACCTTTTGCGCAGCTTCAGCAGCTGTTGCAAAGAAAGAAGAGCTAAGAACTACAAGGCCTAGACCTGCTGCTTTAATCATATTTTTCAAAATATTGTCCTTTAAATATTAGAAAGTTCTACCAATGGTGAATGTGAAGAATTCCTCATCATCACCTTCGTAAATTTTAATTGGTTTCGCTAGAGAGAAAACCAGTGGGCCCATCGGTGACATCCATTGAAGGGCAGCACCATAAGATGAACGGTAATTCGTTGGATCAGAGTAATCGTAGTAGTACTGACTGCCACTATTAGGTGCGCCACGGTCTACGAACTCGGTATCCCAAACACTTGCCATGTCGAAGAAGACACTGGTACGAATCTGGCTGCGTGCTTCATCAGACGCAAACGGTGTAGGTACGATTAGCTCTAAACTTGCCAAAGCAACTGCGTTACCACCTACTGAATCATCCGTAGTGGTGTCGTAGGTTGGGTTGTTACCTGTACTGCTTCCGTAAACGGCTTTCGGACCTGCCGAGTTAGAACCAAAACCACGTAGGGTTGTAAAGCCACCCGCATAGTAGTTCTCGTAGAATGGGAACAAGTTATCGTTACCATCCGTTTGACCATAACCATTACCATAGCCTAAGCGGCCACGCATCAATAGAGTGAACTCATGCTTTTTGGTCAGCGGGATGTAATGTTTTACATCGTACTGCATTTTGAAGTACTGAGCATCAGAGCCAGGTACCGTCATTTTAGCGAAAGCACGTTGGTGGTTACCTTCTGTTGGGAAGAAACCACGGTTCAAGTTGTTACGTGTCCAAGAAATATTGATATCGAAGTCATCAGTTAAGATGTGATCGTCACCATATTGGCCGATACTTCTCGCAAACTGTTCAACCTGGATATAAGTCGGAACGTTACCGATCTTGTTGTGTGTGTAGCCAACACCAAACTCCATGCGATTCAGCTCATCCATAGGGAAGCCCCATGTTAAGCTCGTGCCATAACTTTGGTTGGTATAGTCGACGATACCCGCTTCAGATGCTTCAAACTCGTTGTAGAATATCTTACCACCCAAGCTCACACCATCTAGGTTCCAGTATGGGTCACGGTAGTCTAAGCTCACGTTCTTTTGGTAATCGTTCATCATAGCACTTACGCCAACACGGTTACCAGAGCCCGCAAAGTTGTCTTGTTGAAGACCAACCTGGAAGCTCACACCAGACTCAGTACCGTAGCCGACACCAAAGTTGATGCTACCCGAGTTTGCTTCTTTAACGTTATAAACCAAATCAACTTGGTCTTCGCTGCCTGGTACACGAACGGTTTGTACGTCAACTGTTTCGAAGAAACCTAAACGGTTAAGACGGCTCTTACCAGTATCAATCGATTTAGAGTTAAGCCAGCTGCCTTCCATTTGGCGCATTTCACGACGTAACACCTCGTCTTTTGTCGAGTTGTTACCTGTAAAACGAATGTCACGTACATAGATACGGCTACCCGCTTCTACGTTAATCACCAATGAAACTTCTTTGGTTTCGTCATTGAATTCTGGAATGGTACGAACTTGCGGATACGCATAACCTGACTCACCAAGAATACGCTTAACGCCTTCTTCCAGTGATGTCACAGAAGAACCGTTATAAGTATCACCGTCTTCAAATGGCACAAGCGCTTCAAAATCAGCTTCGCGGCCAATAAGCTCACCACGGAATGATACGTCTTTAACTGTGTAAGCTTCGCCTTCATCTAGACCAAGCGTAATGTAAACACCTTTCTTATCAGGAGAGATCGCCACCTGCGTAGAGTCAACCTTAAATTTCAGGTAACCACGGTCAAGGTAGTAAGATTTAAGCGCTTCAATATCACCAGCAAGCACTTGCTTCTGGTATTTTTCATCCGCTAGGAAGTTCCACCAAGCCACATCAACATTGAGGTTGAAGCGGCTAAGCAGTTCTTCATCAGTAAACACTTCGTTACCAATAAAGTTAATTTGCTGAATCTTAGCTGAAACGCCTTCAGTAAAGACAAATTTAAGGTCAGAACGGTTACGTGGCAGAGGTGTCACAACCGCTTTTACTGTCGCGTTGTATTTACCAACACTGTAGTAAAAATCTTCAAGGCCTTTCTCGATGTTACTTAGCGTAGTACGGTCAAGAGCTTCACCTTCACGAACACCAGATGCATCTAGGTTCTGTTGAAGTTGTTCTTCTTTGATCGCTTTATTGCCTGAGAAAGAGATACTTGCGATGGTTGGTCGTTCTTTCACTTGAACAATCAAGACACCTTCATCGCGAAGCACTTTAACGTCTTCAAAGTTACCCGAAGCGTACAATGCTCGAATGATCTCAGAAACATCGCTTTCATCTACTTCATCGCCAATACGTACTGGCATTTTCAATAAAGCTGCACCAAGTGCAACACGCTGTAAACCTTCGATCTTGATATCTTGAACTACAAAGTTTTGTGCTCCATTCGCAGCCACACTGGTGGCTAATAGACTTGCGAACAGAATTTGCTTAATCGCCATACTTTTTCTAATTATTCCTTGCTACTACCAATGCCTGTGAGAAACCATTCACAGACGAGTAAAATCGTTAAATATTGCCAGAGCCATTAAAGAGAAGAGGATCGCCCCTCCCACTCTGTATCCCATCTCCTGGACTTTCTCAGGGACTGGTTTACGAGTAACAGCCTCAATAGCGAAAAAGAGCAAATGTCCGCCATCAAGCATAGGCAGCGGAACCAAATTAATAATACCTAAATTAACACTGATCAGAGCTAAAAAGCCTAGGAAGTAAACCAAACCGTAATCGGCGGTTGTACCTGCACCTTTAGCAATTGAAATCGGGCCACTTAAGTTGTTTAAGCCAACATCACCAACGATGAGCTTCTTCAGCATAGTAAGGGTCAGACCAATGATTTGACCTGTTTTATCAAATGCTTTCCCTACAGACTCAATTACACCAAATTGTAACTCAAAGCGATAATCTTCTGGCCATTCTGCGACTTCCGGAGCAATACCCGCATAGCCGATTGTTGAACCATCAGAAAGTTCACGGCTTTTCGGTGTCATAACGAGTAATTGCTCACTGCCGTTTCTTGATACGACAACATCTAAAGGTGTCATTGGGCTTGAGCGAATTAAATCAACCACTGATTGCCACAACTCAATTGGTTGACCATTAATTTCAACAATTTGATCGCCCGCTTCGAGACCAGCAGAGTAAGCAGCACCATCATCAGTCACTTGAGCCAGCACTGTCGAGATCTCTGGAGAGTATGGTCTAAAGCCAAGCGTTGTCATTGCAGATTCAGTTTCTGGGTTGAACGACCAGTCTGAAATATCCAACGTCAATTGCTGCTCAAAGCCGATATCATCTTGCGAAGACACAGTTACTGTCATCGATTTATCACCAATATGCGATATTAAACCCATATTGACTGATTCCCAATCTGCGGTTTTGATTCCCGAAATAGATTTAAGTTCCATTCCAGTTTCAATTCCGGCTTGTGCAGCAATAGATTGTGGAGTTACCTCACCAATCACGGGCTTAACAGCTGGCACACCGATCAAAAATACTAACCAATATGCAAACATAGCAAAAATGAAGTTGAACGCAGGACCAGCGCCAACAATCGCGGTTCGCTTCCACAGTGGCTTTTTATCAAACGCATACTGCTGCTCGTCTTCTGATAGGTCATCGACACGACCATCGAGCATTTTTACGTAGCCGCCCAGTGGAATCACAGACAAGCTGTATTCCGTACCATCACGGCCAACTTTGCTCCAGAT
The DNA here is from genome assembly GCF_054968605.1 of Pseudoalteromonas sp. G5_S1_14_S5. Taxonomy (NCBI): domain Bacteria; kingdom Pseudomonadati; phylum Pseudomonadota; class Gammaproteobacteria; order Alteromonadales; family Pseudoalteromonadaceae; genus Pseudoalteromonas; species Pseudoalteromonas sp. G5_S1_14_S5. The sequence continues at coordinate 37,530 of NZ_JBQKUM010000013.1, forward strand.
TGATTTACCAAAACCAATCGAGAATTTTTCAACTTTTACACCGCAACGACGAGCAACCCAGAAATGTCCAAACTCGTGAACCGCGACTAGAATGCCAAGCGCTATGATAAAAGATGCGAAGTTCCATATAATTCCACTCATGCTAGCTGCTCTTTAATAAATTGAATGGCTATTTGACGAGACATATTATCTAGCTCAAGCAGGCTTTCCAAGCTATCTAAGCCTTCAGAGTTATGTTGTTCACATACTTTGCTCATAACATGTTCATTAATGACAGCAATATCGGTAAATTTAACCTGATTGTTCAAGAAAGCGTCGACCGCAATTTCGTTTGCTGCGTTAATTGCTGTCGTTGCATGCTGGCCTAAGTAACACGCCTCAATGGCTAATTTCAAACAAGGGTAGCGCTTGAAGTCTGGCTCTAAGAAAGTTAGTTCACCGACTTTAGTGAAATCCAGAGGCTTAACACCCGCTTCAGTGCGTTCAGGATACGACATCGTCAATGCGATTGGTGTCGCCATATCTGGTTCACCCATTTGAGCAAGAACTGAACCATCCTTGTACTGAACCATAGAATGAATCACAGATTGAGGGTGGATGATCACCTTTAACTGCTCTTGAGACGCATTAAATAGCCACTTCGCCTCAATGTACTCAAGACCTTTATTCATCATAGTCGCAGAATCGACTGAGATCTTAGGTCCCATAGACCAGTTAGGGTGTGCGATAGCGCGTTCAGGAGTCACTGACTCCAGTTCAGCCACGTCGGTATAACGGAAAGGGCCACCAGAACCAGTTAATAGGATATGGTTAATACCATTAGCTTCTAAATCACAGCGACCTAGATTAGTTTGGACGTTTTGTGGTAAGCATTGGAAGATAGCATTGTGCTCACTATCTACAGGAAGAAGTTCAGCGCCATACTTTTCTACAGCATCGATAAATAGCTGTCCAGACATCACCAAGGCTTCTTTATTTGCCAGCAGAATACGTTTACCCGCTTTAACTGCTGACATAGTAGGAAGTAGGCCTGCCGCGCCAACAATCGCAGCCATCACAGTATCCACTTCACCCAAAGAAGCAACCTTGCATATGCCTTCAGAGCCTGAGAGCACTTGGAGGTTAGGGTGATTGATAGACAAGGTGTCAGCTAGCTGAGATGCAGCATCAGGACAAGCCATAGCAACATAGCTTGGTTGCCACTTTTCTACTAACGCCAGCATCTTTTCAACATTCGAGCCAGCAGCCAGCGCAACGACTGAATAAAGATCTGGGTTTTGCTCAACGACTTTTAGTGTACTTGCACCAATTGAGCCAGTTGCGCCTAGGATAGTTAGATTTCGCATCACATATGACCGTAGAAATGTAATAAAGGGCAGATTCACTGCCCTTTTAATTAGAATGCTAAGTAAAGCAGAGCAAAGACAGGGAATGCAGCCGTTAAGCTATCGATTCTATCTAGTATACCACCATGACCAGGAATAAGATTACTGCTGTCTTTAACCCCAGAAACACGCTTGAACATGCTTTCGACAAGGTCACCAAGAACAGAGATAACAACGGTCACAAGCGTAATCACAATCATGTGTAGAGGGCTTGAGAATTGGATATTGAACAAGTCAGCAAAAATCCAAGCCACAATCACCGCGGTGATGATACCGCCAATCAGGCCTTCAATTGTCTTGTTCGGACTAACGGCTGGCGCCATTTTACGCTTACCGAAGCTCTTACCAGAGAAGTAAGCGCCACTGTCTGCAGCCCACACAAGTAGACACACAAACATCACGAGTTTTGCGCCATGGTAAGGATCAACGTCAATACCGTTAGCGCGCAAAATCACTACACTCCAAAAGAATGGCAGCAGAGTTAGTACACCAAAACCATGACGAAGAAACGATGAGTCTTTCCATGCTGGCATAGACTTAGGATAAGTCACTGCCATACCACTTGCGATTACCCACCAAATAGAACCAATCGTTAGAATGGCGTAGTGAGCACTCGATAAGTTATTTAGGCGAAATGCATCAAAAGGAATAAAAGCAAAACTTGCAGCACTTACTACAACCGTTGGAATCAACGCTAAATAACGCGATTTGCTTTCAACAAATTGAGTCCACTCCCAGTAACCCAATAGCGAGATAACCGCTAATGAAAGGATAAACGTAGGAAGTGATAACTCGAAAATTCCTAGAATAACTAGGGGAGCTAAAATCAACGCTGTAATAATTCGTTGTTTCAAACCAAAAAATCCTTATTAACTGTCCATCAGAGCTTTAATCTGCTCACCGGTGCAGCCAAAACGGCGCTCACGGTTTACAAACCAAGTCACAGCTTCTACTAAGCTGTCTTCATTAAAGTCTGGCCAGAATTGTTCAGTAAAGTACATTTCGGCGTAAGCCAACTGCCAAAGCATGAAGTTACTAATGCGGCATTCACCACTGGTACGGATCAGTAGATCAACTTCTGGAATATCCGCCATCGTCAGGTGTTGTGTAATCATAGCTTCATCAATGTCTTCTACATTAATATCGCCAGACTTTACCTGTTGAGCGATGGAAGTCATAGCTTGCTGAATATCCCACTTACCACCGTAGTTCGCGGCGATATTGATAACCATACCGGTATTGGTGCTAGTCAAAGCTTCCGCTTCTTCGATTTTCTTTTGTAGTCGATCATTGAAACGACTTTTATCACCAATAACACGCAGTTGTAGATTATTTTTATGGAGCTTTTTCACTTCACTTGAAAGCACAGAGATAAAGAGTTCCATCAAAATACCCACTTCTTCTTCTGGTCGACGCCAGTTCTCGCTACTGAATGCGAAAAGTGTAACGGCTTTAATGCCGAGTCTGGCAGCAGAAGAGATGGTTTTGCGAACGGCTTGAACACCGTTTTTATGACCAAAGACGCGAGGCTTACCCTGAGCTTTTGCCCAGCGACCATTACCATCCATAATGACAGCAATGTGTTTAGGAAGAGAGTCTGTGAACGCTTGAGAATTATGCATAAAAGAGTGAATCAAATTCTAATAGTCGAACAGAGTAGCATAAAAAAACGCTGAACAGTGAGTACAGCGTTTTTCCGGAAAGAAAAGAATATGGAAAATTAAACTTCCATCAACTCTTTTTCTTTAGTTGCTAGGACTTCGTCTACGTTCTTAACCGCAGCGTCAGTTAGCTTTTGAATTTCGTCTTGTGCTTTACGATCTTCATCTTCAGAGATTTCTTTGTCTTTAAGAAGTGCTTTTAGATCGCCATTCGCGTCACGACGGATGTTACGGATAGCAACACGACCACCTTCAGCTTCGCCACGAACGATTTTAACTAGGTCTTTACGACGCTCTTCCGTTAGCGGTGGAAGTGGAACACGGATAACCGTACCCGCAGACATAGGATTTAGACCTAGGTCAGATGTCATGATCGCTTTTTCAACTAAAGGCGTTAATGTTTTATCAAACACTGTGATTGCTAGAGTACGAGCGTCTTCAGCAATAACGTTAGCAACTTGAGTCAAAGGCGTTGGTGCACCGTAGTACTCTACTGTAAGGCCAGAAAGTAGGCTTGGGTGTGCACGACCTGTACGAATCTTTTGCAGGCTGTTTCTTAGTGCATCAACACTTTTTTCCATGCGCTCTTGAGCGTCTTTTTTGATTTCGTTAATCACAATTTCACCTTGATTATGTTCTTTCTTCAAGAAAGCTTTTTATTTGGAGTGATAAGGATAAAGCTTACCAAAGTATAGCCCCCAGTAAGCCCGAAAAATTAGTCAGCGTCGCTGATTAATGTACCTTCAGTTTCACCCATAACCACGCGGCGTAGTGCGCCTGGCTTATTCATGTTAAATACACGGATTGGCATTTTGTGATCACGTGCTAGCGTAAATGCAGCCAAGTCCATTACTTTAAGCTCTTTCTCAAGAACTGTATTGTAAGACAAAGTATCATACAGTTCTGCGTCTGGGTTTGCTACTGGGTCAGCAGTAAATACACCATCTACTTTTGTCGCTTTTAGAACTACGTCAGCTTCGATTTCGATACCACGTAGACATGCAGCAGAGTCAGTAGTGAAGAATGGGTTACCAGTACCAGCAGAGAAGATCACAACGCGACCTTGACGTAGTTGGCTGATTGCATCTGCCCAGTTGTAGTCGTCACACACACCTTTTAGAGGGATTGCAGACATTACACGTGCGTTTACGTAAGCACGGTGCAGAGCGTCACGCATAGCAAGGCCGTTCATTACTGTTGCAAGCATACCCATGTGGTCACCAACGACGCGGTTCATGCCAGCTTCAGCAAGACCAGCACCACGGAACAGGTTACCGCCACCGATAACAACACCAACTTGAACGCCTAGTTCAACCAATTCTTTTACTTCTTGAGCCATACGATCAAGGATCGTTGGGTCAATACCAAAACCTTCTTCGCCTTGTAGCGCTTCACCGCTAAGTTTTAACAGAATACGTTGATACGCTGGTTTAGGGTTCGTAGTCATGGAGTTTACCTTCCAAAGAGTTGATGATTAACAGTCATGAATAAAAACTGAGTAAGTCAGTTTGCATTCATAACCACTAACGTTGCCTTCAAAAATAGTTCACTATTCATAAAAAGACCGCAGCATTTGCCACGGTCTTTTTTCAAACAATACGCTAAGGATTAACCTTTTTGTACCGCTGCAACTTCGTCAGCGAAGCTCATTTCAGCAGCTTTCTCGATACCTTCACCAACTTCTAAACGTACGAAGTTAGATACTGCAGCGCCTTTTTCTTTAAGGATTTCGCCAACAGTTTTCTTAGGTTCCATGATGAAAGCTTGACCTGTTAGAGAGATTTCGCCCGTGAATTTCTTCATACGGCCGATAACCATTTTCTCAGCAATCTCTTGAGGCTTACCTTCGTTCATAGCGATTTCAACTTGAACTTCTTTCTCTTTAGCAACTACGTCTGCTGGTACGTCTTCTGGGTTAACAAACTCAGGACGAGAAGCAGCAACGTGCATAGCAACGTGCTTAAGAGTTTCAGCTTCGCCTTCACCAGCTACAACAACACCGATTTTCTCACCGTGACGGTAAGAAGCTAGAGCAGCACCTTGTACGTATGCTACGCGACGGATGTTGATGTTTTCGCCGATTTTTGCAACTAGAGCAACGCGAGTTTCTTCGAACTTAGCTTGTAGCTCTTCTACAGAAGCTTGAGTAGCTACTGCTTCAGCTGCTACTTCTTCTGCGAATGCAGTGAAGCTAGCATCTTTTGCTACGAAGTCAGTTTGGCAGTTAACTTCAAGAAGAACAGCTACACCGTTCTCTTCTTTGATGATGATTGCGCCTTCAGCAGCAACGTTACCAGCTTTCTTAGCTGCTTTCGCTGCGCCAGATTTACGCATGTTTTCAATTGCTAGTTCGATGTCAGCGTTTGCTTCTACAAGCGCTTTCTTACATTCCATCATGCCAGCGCCAGTGCGCTCGCGAAGTTCTTTAACTAGAGCAGCAGTTACAGTTGCCATTCTCTATTCCTCGGTTGATTCGAAAATAAGGTAAAAATCAGGGGCCAAAATGAGGCCCCCGATCTAACTATAACTTAGCTTACATTTAATAAAGATTTCAAAATCTATATTAGCTAAGCCAAGCGTGATTCAGAGCCGCTATTATTCAGCTTCTACAAAACCATCTTTTTCAGCAGCTACAGCAGCAACGTCTTTGTTACGACCTTCTTTAACCGCTTCTGCAGCAGCGTTTAGGTAAAGCTGTACTGCACGGATTGCATCGTCGTTACCTGGGATAACGAAGTCAACGCCGTCTGGGTTAGAGTTAGTATCAACTACAGCGTAAACTGGGATACCTAGGTTGTTTGCTTCTTTAACTGCGATGTGTTCGTGATCAGCATCGATTACGAATAGAGCGTCTGGTAGGCCGCCCATGTTCTTGATACCACCAAGAGACTTCTCTAGCTTCTCCATTTCACGAGTGCGCATTAGAGCTTCTTTCTTAGTTAGCTTGTCGAAAGTACCGTCTTGAGCTTGCGCTTCAAGTTCTTTCAGACGCTTGATAGACTGGCGAACAGTTTTGTAGTTCGTTAGCATACCGCCTAACCAGCGGTTGTTAACGTAGAACTGGTTGCTGTTTACAGCAGCTTCTTTAACAGCTTCAGATGCAGCGCGCTTAGTACCAACGAAAAGAACTTTACCTTTCTTCTCACCAACTTTAGCGATTTCTGCTAGAGCTTCGTTGAACATTGGTACAGTTTTTTCTAGGTTGATGATATGTACTTTGTTACGAGCACCAAAGATGAATGGCTTCATTTTTGGGTTCCAGTAACGAGTTTGGTGACCGAAGTGAACACCAGCTTTAAGCATATCGCGCATTGATACAGTTGCCATTTTAAAATCCTCTATGGGGTTAGGCCTCCACATCCCCCATGAATCCGACCCCTAACAACTAACCACTTTTCAGCCGTTATCTGTGTTGTTGAAGCACCCCGGAACATGTGACGGAATGTGTGTGATTTAAAGATATAAGTTAGTGGATACCAAAGCCTGTTTCGCCAGTTGGAGAAAACAGTCCTGATGTCCGGCGCGCTTTATACCATATTTTGTCTATCTATGGCTAGAAAAAAATCGAAAAATGGCGACTGCAATACTGATCTCTAAAGGTAAATTTCCTCTATAAAATAGTGTCTATATCAAACGGCTTCTGCATCCGTTAGCTGAGCGTTATTTAATCACGTCAGCAGTATCCACCAGTATTGTACGGACATGGTAATGTTGCGCTAAATTGCTGCACTGATAGAATAGCCTGAATATGCACACTTAGGTGCTACCAAATTAAGAGATATGCAATGGCTGTAAAAATTAAAACTGCTGAAGAAATTGAAAAAATGCGCGTCGCCGGCAAGCTGGCTGCTGAAATTCTAGAGATGATCGAACCTCACATCCAAGTAGGTACGACGACAGAAGAGCTAAACCAAATCTGTCATGACTACGCTCTAGAAAGAGGCGCATACTCAGCACCACTTGATTACCACGGTTTCCCTAAGTCTATCTGTACGTCTATCAACCACATCGTGTGTCACGGTATTCCAGCATCACAAGACGAAACTGGTAGCACAGGTCAATTTAAGCCTGCTGTACTTAAAGATGGCGACATCCTTAACGTAGATATCACAGTAATCATCCCTGACGACGAAAATGCAGATCTAAGCACTCGTCCTCAAGGCTACCATGGTGATACGTCTAAGATGTTCCTTGTAGGTGAAGTTTCACCAGCAAACAAGCGTCTATGTATGGTTGCTCAAGAAGCGCTTTACGAAGGCATGCGCCAAGTGAAGCCAGGTGTTCAACTTGGTCAAATCGGTACAGCTATCGAGAAGTACATCAAGACCAACAACAAGAACAACCCTCGCGCTAAGTTCTCTATCGTTAAAGATTACTGTGGTCACGGTATCGGTTCTGAGTTCCACGAAGATCCGCAAGTTGTACACTACAAAAACAACGACCGCACAGTACTAAAAGCGGGCATGTGTTTCACTATCGAGCCAATGATCAACGCCGGTAAGTTTGGCTGCCGTCTTGATGACGAAGATAGCTGGACAGTGTACACAGCAGACAGCAAGAACTCGGCTCAATGGGAGCACACGCTAGTCGTAACTGATACAGGTTGTGAAGTTCTAACACTGCGTAGCGATGATACAATTCCACGTATCATGAAAAACGCTTAGTTCACTGAGCTAAACGCATCTAACCTTTTAAATATCCTCGCATTGTCGAGGATATTTTTTTATCCGCTCAATTTCGATTTTCCACCAGCTTCTGGTAAATTGTTTAGTATTCTCATTTGCTTGCACGGATAGCAGACTATGCCTTATCAATGCCCTCTTACGTTCAATGACGAACAAATTGAAATCTGCGAATTAAAAAATCAGCTCGAGATCTTCACGCAGTACCAAAAAAATGAATTCCTAAATCACCACCCTGTCACTGACTTGGTATTGCTCCGCTCTGAATACATGGACTTGTTACTCAGACGCTTATGGGAGCACTTCGGTTTTAGCAACCTACCTCATATCTCTCTGGTTGCTGTGGGCGGTTATGGTCGTGGTGAACTTCACCCGCTGTCGGACATTGATATCTTAATCGTATCTCAAAAAACATTACCACCAGCCCTTGGTGAAAAAGTCAGTCAGTTCATCACCTTGCTATGGGATTTAAGGCTCGAAGTTGGCCACGCGGTGCGTACCATTGCTGAGTGTATTGATATTGGTTTCGATGATCTAACCGTTGCCACCAACCTACAAGAATCACGCTTATTGTGCGGCAGTGAAGATACCTTTCAAGAACTTAAACTGAAGATTCATTCTGATTCATTTTGGCCAAGTGAGACCTTCTACAAGGCAAAGATTCAAGAACAGAGAGAGCGTCATGCGCGCTACCACGATACCACTTACAACCTTGAACCTGATATCAAATCTACGCCAGGCGGCCTACGAGACATCCACACACTCAGTTGGGTGGCACGCCGCCACTTCGGTGCGACCTCTCTGCTTGAAATGAGCAAGTATGGCTTCCTTACTGATGCTGAGTATCGTGAGCTCGTGGAATGCCAAGATTTCTTATGGCGCGTTCGCTTCGCACTGCATATTGAGTTGCGCCGCTACGACAATCGCCTGACGTTTGCCCATCAAGCACAGGTCGCCGAACACCTTGGCTACACAGGCGAAGGCAACCGCGGTGTCGAAATGATGATGAAGGAGTTTTATCGAACCCTTCGCCGCGTAGCAGAGCTCAACAAAATGCTGCTCAAGCTATTCGACCAAGCGATCATTAATGGTGGTGAAACAGAAGAAGCTGAAATTCTCGATAATTACTTCCAGCGTCGAGGCTCATTGATAGAAGCGCGCAAGCCTGCCCTATTCCAAGCAAGGCCGGAAACCATTCTCGATATGTTTATCCATATCGCCAATGACTCTTCCATCGAAGGAGTTAGCCCTCCAACATTGCGACAGCTACGAACAGCACGTCGCAGGCTCAACCGCTTCCTACATACCATTCCAGAAGCGCGTGAGAAGTTCATGACCTTGGTTCGCCATCCCAATGCACTGCACAAAGCGTTTAGCTTAATGCACAAATTGGGCGTGCTCTCAGCGTATTTACCGCAGTGGAGCCAGATCGTCGGCCAGATGCAATTCGACCTGTTCCATGTTTACACCGTCGATGAACACAGTATTCGACTGCTCAAACACATCAATCGCTTTAGTCAAATTGAAAACCACGACAAGCACCCTATTTGTTGTGAAGTCTACCCACGAGTGCAGAAGAAAGAGCTATTGATCCTAGCCGCTATCTTCCACGATATCGGTAAAGGCCGTGGCGGTGATCACTCCGAGATAGGTGCGGTAGAAGCATACTCTTTCTGTATTGAACATGGCTTATCGAAACCAGAAGCCAAACAAGTGGCATGGCTAGTACAAAACCACTTATTGATGTCTGTTACCGCTCAACGTCGCGATATTTACGACCCAGAAGTGATAACCGAATTCGCCAAAAAGGTACGTGACGAAGAGTCACTAGAGCTACTGGTTTGCCTAACCGTCGCCGATATTTGTGCAACAAACCCAGAGCTATGGAACAGTTGGAAACGCACCCTACTCGCAGAACTATTTCACTCAACTCAGCGTGCGCTGCGCCGCGGCCTAGAAAATCCGGTCGACGTTCGAGATCGTATTCGTCACAACCAACAAATGGCATCCGCCCTACTGCGTAAAGAAGGCTTCACCGCTCGTGAAATTGAGGTGTTGTGGCAACGTTTTAAAGCCGACTACTTCTTACGTCATACACACAAGCAGATCGCATGGCATTGTGAACATCTACTACGCCTAGAAGATCCAAGCCAGCCTTTGGTTTTGATCAGCAAAAAAGCGACACGAGGCGGAACAGAAGTGTTTGTTTACAGCAAAGACCAAGCAGCACTGTTTGCCACCGTGGTTGCCGAGCTCGACAGACGTAACTTCAACGTTCATGACGCTCAGGTTATGGCGAGCAAAGATGGTCATGTTCTGGATACCTTTATCGTACTGGATCAGCATGGTAATGCGATTGACGAAGCAAGACACAAGGCTGTCGCAAAACATCTGACCCATGTTCTAGCCGATGGTCGCCCAACGAAGATTAAAACACGTCGCACGCCACGTAACTTACAGCACTTCAAGGTCAAAACTCTGGTTGAGTTCTTACCAACTAAGAGTAAAAAACGCACCTTGATGGAACTAAGAGCACTCGATACACCAGGGCTACTGGCACAAGTTGGTGCAACCTTCGCAGAGTTAGGTATCAACCTTCATGGCGCTAAAATTACGACCATTGGCGAACGTGCAGAGGATTTGTTTATTCTGACCAGCGACACTGGTGGGCGACTTTCTGAAGAGCAAGAGCAGGCGCTCAGAGAGAAGCTAACCGAGCATGTTTCCGAGCTTGCGCCTTAGAATGCGAATGAAGTACAACTCGCTGGTTTAATGACCAAATAAGTGTGGGCGAAAATAGAGAGCGATCTTGCCCACAACTTACAATCAATTCACAGATATCAACTATCTAGCTCGTTGTTAGGCTGCTACATTGATTAAGTCAATTACATAAATGTATTACATTCATAAACTAGAGGTCGCTTATGTATCCAAACCTCACTGGCTTAGGTATCCACGAGCCTAAACAGATTGAACGTTACTCCCTTCGCCAAGAAGCACACAAAGATATCCTTAAGATTTATTTTCGTAAGCAGAAAGGCGAGCTGTTCGCGAAAAGCGTGAAGTTTAAGTACCCACGACAAGTAAAAAGTGTGCTTGTTAGTGGTGGCAATAATCAATACAAAGAAGTGACTGAGATTAACCGCAACCTCACGCTTGTGATTGATGAGCTTAATAAGATCACTAAACCTACGCTAACGACTGAGATCGATGTAAAACAGAAGATCCTGACCGACCTACGTCATTTAGAAAAAGTGGTGTCTAGCAAGATCGCTGAGATCGAAGCGGATCTAGAAAAACTAAAATGATCCCGATACTAGACAACTAGTGCTCATTATTAGTTGGTCTGTTTAGATTATACGGACAATAAAAAGGGCTGATATCACTATCAGCCCTTTGTTTTATCGAACTTTTATTTAGACGATCGTGCTTGCGCATCGACTAAATTTGTATCCCACTCAAAGGCTTCAAATAACTGTAGCCAAGTTTCATCAAGACTTGCCTTCATCACTAATTCTTCTTTAGTGAAAGGGTGAATAAAGCGCAACTCTGAAGCGTGCAGTAACAAACGGTGTGAATCCAAGTTTTCACGGAATAGGCGGTTATGCTTGCCGTCACCGTGAGAAGTATCCCCAACAATTGGGTGTCTTAGGTGGGCCATATGACGGCGCAGCTGATGTTTACGGCCAGTCTTCGGCAACATCTCTACTAAGCAGTAACGGCTAGTCGGAAAACGCCCTGTCGAATATGGTACTTCCACTTTTGCCAAAGGTTCATAAGCCGTCACGGCCTCTTGTGCTTCTTTGTCCTCTTTTGCAAACTTATCCGCAATCTTGTCTAGCTCGACCTTAAGTGGGTAATCAAGTGTATCGCCCTCTTCTATCCAACCACGAACAATTGCATGATAAGTCTTTTGCATCTCATGGTTAGCGAACATCGGCATCACCTCAGAAGCAACTTCACTTGAGAGTGCGAACACCAATACGCCAGAAGTCGGCCTATCTAAACGGTGCAATGGGAACACGTGTTGACCAATTTGGTCACGCAGAGTCTGCATTACAAATTGAGTCTCATGTTTATCTAGCCATGAGCGGTGCACCAGCATTCCTGCAGGCTTATTTACCGCGACAAAGTACTCATCTTGATAAATGATCTCTAACATTAGGCGCATACCTCATCAATGCTTTGAATCGTCACTAGTAGCTCAGCTTTGTCCGCCTCGTTTTTCCACACCTCACCAAAATATGGATGAATAGCAAACCCTTTAGGTAAAGGCATTTGCGCGTCAATCATCGCATTGATCTTTACGATGAAGACCCACTGTAACCACTCTTCGGGTTGCAACGAATCGATCGCAAAAGGTTCAACGCTCGCTAGAGATTCATCCGACGGTGCAACGCTACTCCAGAGGGAGCATTGCCGCATTTGTTGTTCTAATTGTTGAAGTAATGGAGGTAACTTTGTGGCAGCTGTCATTTTTCACCAAGTTATTTATGTAGTGACCTTGAAATTGGGGCATAGAGTACCATCTATTGAAGAAAGAAAGTTAGGAGCTTATTACTATGGAAACCATTCACACGCTCACTCAGTTATTGAAGAATAGCGGTTGCCAATACGATATCTACGATCTCGGTCGTCGTATCCAGAAGATCGACAACACCTTATTCTCAGATGTTGAGCAAGGGAAACAACCATACCCATTTCCACTTCAGAAACAAGCTCACTTAGCGATCAGCTACTGGAATGAACAGAAGCAGCCATGGATCTGGTTCTTAAAATTCAAACTGGATGAAAGAGGTCTACTCAACCAAGCCGATGTAGGTAACTTTTTAAAGTTCGTATTAGAAGCGATGGGTACACGTTTAAGTGGTGAGATCAGCGAAGAGCAACAAGAGAAGCTGTCGAACAATCCGTACACCTTCAAGCCTTCTGAAGACAAAATGGCGGTATTTCATAGCCAAGTAAGAGCAGAATTAGATCTTGCGACCAGCCAATACTACGAACATGCTCAGCACTACTTCACCGGTGAATTAGGTTGGGACAATTGGCAGACTGTTGGCCTTCAAGGCATCACTGATATGTGTGCCCGTCTTGGCAGCCAAAAAAATGGTGTCGCGATTCGTAAAGCCTTCAATAAGCTACCTTCTGAGCCACTTTACGCGACATTAGGCGCACTTGAGCACACGCAAATTAATGACAAGCTGGCTCAACGCTTACAAGAAATGGCAGAGAGCGAGATCAACAGCAGTGAACCAGACCTGTTCTTGTTATCTGCACTGGTGCGTGCCCTATCAGGTGCAGAGCCAAGCATCACCAATGCAGTGATTAACCAAGTTCTGGCGAGCCCACGCTTAAGTCATCAAGAAGTCCTGGTTGGTTTAGCAGGTCGAAGCTGGCACGCTCTACAAGACCCAGTAATTGCCGAGCAATTCTTATTGCGCCTCGCACAAACGGGCAATCAAAACCTCTTCAACCAGCTATTTGCTGATCTGGTGATGATTCCCGCTCTGAGAATGGTATTTTTGCCATTGCTGAACTCAAACCCATCTCCAGAATTGGCGAATGCACTGGTCGAGTTACAACAGGCGACTAAAGCTTAGTAATACTTAGCAACTAGCTGATAAACTCAATAAAACTGCTTAAAGCTAGAGTTAAATAGGAAGAAAAAGTAAAAGGAAGTATGGATTAAATGATAGATAACTTATTGGCTATTTTGTTTCTGTGCTTCCTTTGCTTTCTGTTTTGGCAGCAGCGCAGGCAATCTGAGCTTGCAAAAGCTGCCATTTCGAGAAAGTGTAAAGAGCTCGACTTGCAACTGTTAAGTGTTGCCTTTAGTGGTCATCAACTGAAGATGCGCCATGAACTCACGACCATTTGGCGCTGGCACACCATTTACCAATTTGAGTTTTCAGCGTTAGGGGATGACTGTTACAAAGGGAAACTGACCATGGTAGGTTTCCGTTCTACGCGGTTTGAGCTACAGCCTCATAGAATGTAACGTCGCAGTAAGCGGTGTATCGATATTCATGATAAGGGCCAAACTGATCTTGTTTGGTCTCTTTAAATACAAAGCCGAGTTTTTCTAAAAGCTTGATCGATGGATTCTGACCGACATTAACGGTCGCGAAAACATTCGTTAAACGCTCTTCAAAGCACACCAAATTAAAGAAAGGTTTCAGTACCTCACTGGCAAAACCTTGATTCCAATATTCTTTATCCAAGATAAAACCTAACTCGTGTTTACCTTCTTCTGATGAGATAAATACATGCCCAAGATATTCTCGGGTTTGGTTATGGATAATGGCACGGCAAAAGCCGACGTTGTCTTGCAGTATCTCTTGAAATAGTTGCTTCGCAAAAGCGATAGAATGCGGTCCATTCATTTCTGCTCGATTAATCGGGCAGCAGTTGAGCTTGATAAAGTCGTGCTGTAGCTGTTCGGTATAAGGTACTAACAGCGTTCTTGAGGTTGCTATCGTCATAAAACACTCCTTGTGTTGACCGTTAGCATAAAGGCAGATGTATTGCTCCTAAATAAAGATCCTCTAGATGGGTGAAATGTCCTGATAAAGAAAAGCCCCGACACCGAAGTGTCAGGGCTAGGGTCTTACTCGCAGCAGTCCGGCTACTAATTAATGCTCCATGCATCATCCATAATAGTGGCTGTAATCCTTCAGCTCTTTCCTTTACTTCGCCGTCCTAGCGGTGTCCAATCATCCTAAAAGCTAACAATCCTAGTTAGCGTACATCACTTGTTCCGTGAGCGGTGTCCTTTACATCATCCTGATGCTAATCCAACCCTTTATCCTAAAGGTGTCCATTGTCATTCCGTTGCAGCTAACTTCCTATTAACTGACTGTGTCCCTACAATGTCCTTGCGCTCCATGCTTGATCACTCAATCCTAAGTAACCAAATCTTCATCCTGAAGATAACCAATTCCTTGGTGCTTTCCTGTTCCGTGTCAGAATCCTTCCGACAAGGTTTAATTTACGCGATTTTGGATTTCGGACAATAGATTTGCATCACATTTTGAATTCAACCAAGTTGTTAATTATATAAAACAATTAAAATTCAACACCTTAACCATGTGCATATCAATATCTCTAGAGAAGTATTCGCGTTATCTCACAGCGTTTGTAAGAGATCTCTCACACGCCATAGGCAGTTTTATGATTCGCTATCGGTCACCGGAGCGAGTAAAATGACCAAAGACTAAAAAATGGAGGTCAACATGCTGACAAAAGATGTTTCTGAAGAGCTGAAATCAGTGCTTGAAGGACTGCAAGCACAAGGCAAAGAGCCAACCGTTGCGTTAGTAAAAGCTCGCATGAGTACATCGGTTCCAATGCCTGCGTTAATCACGACCATTAAAAGCTGGAAAAACGCGAACCGCGTTCCCAAGGTAGAAGTCGCTGCACAACAAGAACCAGAGGTCGATCGTATTGGCCAACTAGAAAAACAAATTCTTGAACTTACCGCTCGCGTCGCCACGCTTGAAGCCAAATTAGCTGAACGATAAGTTAGCCGAGAAAAATAAGTTAACAAAAATAAATCAACAGATTAGCTAACAGAGAAATAGAACACTATGAAGATATGGGTTGATGCGGACGCTTGTCCTAAGGTTATCCGAGAAACCATCGTACGCGCAGCTGAGCGAACCGGTGTTGAATGCACCTTCATCGCGAACCACGTTGTCCCTGTACCGAAGCGTAACAACATTCACTCTATTCAAGTGCCAAGCGGATTCGATATCGCCGACAATGAAATAGTAAAACGTACAGAGAAAGGCGATCTCGTGATTACGTCAGATATTCCTCTGGCTGACGAGGTGATCACTAAAGGCGCACTCGCGCTGAGTTCTCGTGGTGAGCTTTATACAAAAGAGACCATTAAAGCGCGCCTAAACATTCGCGACTTTATGGAAACCATGCGCTCAAGTGGCATCCAGACAGGAGGCCCAAGCTCACTTTCTCAAACAGACCGCCGTGAGTTCGCTAACCACCTTGATCGCCTACTAGCAAAGCGCTAATCCTCCCTTCTTCTCCAGAGAGATCTGGGAACGTCTCATTTAGGCAACAAAGAGCTCTGTGAAATTTTAATCGACCTACTCCGTTCTTGATATTTATTACAATAACGGAGTATTGATTATGGTTCGTCACATCGCTTTAGCACTGTTCATCACCTTAGGAAGCACTCAAGTATCCTTCGCCAATCAAGATATGGCATCATTGGCGCCAGCCTCACCTTCGGCGAAAGTGTTTTTTCTACCAGAGTGCTCCGCAACTTGGTGCGACAGCCTACCTCTTTTATTCTAGCTCTAAAGGCTTTATTGATGGCAGCTTAGCAAACGGGCAACTGCTGCCATTTGTCGGACTATCTGGAAGCTGGCGTTTCGCTGAAGTATCAGACACCTTCATTGACCTACCCAATGGCATTCAAGACAGAGATGGCAATGGCGAACTCAGGATAATGCTGGGGACAGTAGGCACTAGGCTCACCTACTGACACGACGTAACCTCAGAGCATAATCGCTACGAAGTTCAGCTGCATCTAGGCAGGACGTTAGAAACATGGGTAAAGCCATTAATCATTATCTCCTACCTCGAAGTCGATTATCGTGACAAAAAACTCTCTGAGCACCTCTACAGCATTTCAAGCAGCGAGTCCTCAGCGTCAGGGCTAGATCAGTTTGATGCGGAGTCTACCTTTGTTTATCAAGCAGGGCTCATTGGCCTCTATCAATTTACACTGCGCTGGATTGGTATCAGCAAAATGGAATTGACTCACCATGATTCAAACAGACCTCTCATCCAAAGGGATATAGGGTGGTCGCTAGGGTTTGGGATAACCTACCGATTTTCAGGCTTGTAATCCCTATCTTCCAATAAAGAAAAAGCCCGCACAATGTGCAGGCTTTCGGTGTAATCATAAAACAATGATTAGATTCTATGGCGTGTAGTACGTTGCTGCACCTGGGCCAACTGGCAAACCAAATACGAATACCCACACGTAGAACATTAAGCTCCAACCAACGATGAATACGATCGAGTATGGAAGCATAGTTGCAATCAAAGTACCAATACCTAGGTTCTTCATGTAACGCGTTGCTACAGCAAGGATAAGACCAAAGTAGCTCATCATTGGAGTAATGATGTTCGTTGTTGAATCACCGATACGGTAAGCCGCTTGAATCGTTTCTGGTGCGTAACCAACAAGCATTAGCATTGGAACAAAGATAGGTGCTGTTACTGCCCACTGAGCAGAAGCTGAACCGATCATCAGGTTAATGAAGCCACACATTAGGATGAATGCGAAGAACAACATTGGACCTGTTAGGCCGATGTCTTGTAGGAAGCTCGCACCCGCTACTGCGAATACTTGACCGAAGTTAGTCCACTTGAAGAAAGCAACAAACTGAGCAGCGAAGAATACAAGTACGATGTACATGCCCATAGAAGACATAGACTTAGACATTGCATCGATAACGTCGCGGTCAGTTTTCATTGTGCCGGTAACTTTACCGTAAACGAAACCAGGAACTGCGAAGAATACAAAGATGAACGCTACGATACTCTTAAGGAACGGAGAACCTGCTACCGTGCCAGCTGCAGAACGCAGAACGCCGTCTTCAGGAACAATTGTCCAAGCAAGAAGAGCTGATACTGCTAGAACTGCGATACCTGCTAGCTTAAGACCTTTTTTCTCAACGTCTGTTAGCTTGCCCATTTTATCGTTTGATAAATCTTCAGACGCTTCTTCGTCGTTGTATTTACCAAGTTTTGGTTCAACAATCTTCTCCGTTACGAATGCACCTGTAATTGCGATGAAGAAAGTAGATACAAACATGAAGTACCAGTTTGACTCTGGACCAACGGTGTAAGTCGGGTCAATCATTTGTGCTGCTGTTTCTGTAATACCAGAAAGCAGAGGATCAACCGTACCGATTAGAAGGTTTGCAGAGTAACCGCCAGATACACCAGCGAATGCTGCCGCTAGACCGGCAAGAGGGTGACGACCTAAAGAGTGGAAAAGCATTGCTGCAAGTGGAATCAGTACCACGTAACCTAGCTCTGAAGCTGTGTTAGAAATGATACCTGCGAATACCACAGTTACTGTAACCATGCGCTTAGACGCGCCCATTACCATGCCACGCATCGCAGCAGATAGTAGACCTGAGTACTCCGCAATCGCTACACCTAGCATTGCAACTAGCACGGTACCTAATGGCGCAAAACCAACAAAGTTTTTAACTAAATTAGTTACGATAAGTTGTAAGCCTTCAGCATTAAGTAAGCTTACAACATGGATCATGCCGTCAGCAGCACGACCTGGAGCACCTTCTGGACGAGGGTCCATAACAGATACTTCAAAGTACCCTGCAATACCAGAAGTAACTAAGATTGCGACACAGAAGATTGCGAAAAGAGTGATAGGGTGGGGTAATAAATTCCCCAAATACTCAACACCATCGAGAAAACGGGTAAAAATGGGTTTCTTTGGCGAGTTATTTTTTATTGAAGCTGATGAACTCATCAGTTCCCTCCTTGTAGTGATTCCTATGCAATTGTGACAAAAATGTTCAAATTGCAGGCGAAGGGTACGCGACAAAATAATCAAATAGAAATTCAAAATGTTACAAAATGTGTAACAAACGACGACACTTAACTATAATTTAACAATTACCTAGCAAATAAAACCAAAATAAACACAAAAACTAGCTTTATAATTCACAACCACACATTCATCATTAATATGATTTTATGATATAACCTCTTGATTAGTTTAAAAATAGAGTTCATCGTACGATAAGTAGCCACTCGGTATTTAATCAACTTGCATATGAAGGAAAAGAAAAAACGTTAAATGAATAAAGTTTGACTTTCCCCTCATTTTTTACAGGCGTGCCGAAACTAATTGACTGTTTATTTTTGTACCGCTTTGAACCTTGGGTTGGTTTTGCAGATTACATAGAGGCGTCCTCTACGCTTAACGATTTGACAATCTGGGTGACGGCTCTTGGCACTTTTAAGTGATTTTACAACCTTCATCTATTTAGCTCCCTTACCAAATTGACCAAAGCGGCGAGTAAAGTTCGCCACACGACCTTCTTTATGAATCACTCGTTGCTTACCTGTATAGAAAGGATGAGACTTTGAAGACACTTCAATAGTGAAGTAAGGATAAGTATTACCATCTTCCCATTCGATAGTGCGGTCTGTTTTCAAGGTTGAACCTATCAAGAAGTATTCATCAACACTGGTATCATGAAAAACCACGGTGCGGTAATCAGGATGGATATTTGGTTTCATTTGTTTCCCCTAAACTATTATTTGATATGTTATAACATGACAAATGATAATAATTATCAAATGAAAGGCAAGTTAATTTATGATATTTTCCGGTCATAGATCGTAATTAGAGAACCTTCCCCCATGTACTCCATAGAACCTATTGGCTTTATAGAATCTCCCTATAAAGAGAAGTTCGCGGTGCCAAGGCAGCCTAGGTTGGTGCCGACATCAACCTCTAGAGTAAGGCTTGTTGACGCTTCAAACTGCCTAGAGTCGGTTCGCAACATCAAGCAATTCAGCCATGTGTGGCTCCTATTTCTGTTCGACAAAAACCTTGAAGCAGGCTGGAAGCCTACGGTGAGGCCACCTCGACTGGGTGGTAATGAACGTATTGGGGTTTTTGCATCTCGAGCCACATTCAGACCCAATGGAATTGGCATGTCAGCGGTAGAGTTAAAAGGCGTATCTCAAGATAAAGGGCAAACTTGGCTAGACCTTGGCAGTGTCGATTTAGTCGACGGGACACCAATTATCGACATCAAGCCTTACATCCCCTACTCCGATTCCATTCCGGATGCACAGGGAGGGTTTGCAGCCGAAGAGCCAGAGGTGTTAGAGGTTAACTTTTCACAGCAGGCACAAAGCAAACTAGCACAGCACCCAGAGGCGCGCCATATTATTCAAGTGATCAAAGAGGTATTAGGCCAAGATCCTCGCCCCGCCTATAAGAAAGGCAAAACAGACAACAAGGAATATGCGGTAAATTTGTTCGATCTCAACGTAAAATTCGTTGTTGAGGCGCTTTTCATCAATGTAACTGACATTGAACGCTTTTGAGATCCCAAATAGGCTGATATTATATACGGCTATATCGGATTTACTGCTGCCAATAGCAGCAGTAAATTTACTTTTATTAATGATGAAACGGATACCATAGAATGCGTACCAGTAACTATCTTCTTTCTACTCTGAAAGAGACTCCAAACGACGCAGAAGTTATCAGCCACCAGCTGATGCTACGTGCAGGTATGATCCGTAAGCTAGCTTCAGGTTTATACACTTGGCTACCTACCGGTCTGCGTGTACTGCGTAAAGTCGAAAACATCGTTCGCCAAGAGATCGATAATGCAGGTGCAGTTGAGACTTTAATGCCCGTAGTGCAGCCGTTTGAGCTATGGGAAGAGACTGGTCGTAGCGAAAAAATGGGCCCAGAACTACTGCGCTTTACTGACCGTCATTCTCGTCCGTTTGTTCTTAGCCCAACAGCTGAAGAAGTAATCACTAGCCTAGTTCGTAACGAAGTAAACTCGTACAAACAACTGCCACTGAACTTGTACCAGATTCAAACTAAGTTCCGTGATGAGCGTCGTCCACGTTTTGGGGTTATGCGTGCTCGTGAATTCTCTATGATGGATGCGTACAGCTTCGACATCGACAAAGAAGGCTTAGAAAAGTCTTACCAAGCGATGCACGATGCTTACTGTAATGCATTCGACCGCATGGGCCTTGAGTACCGTCCAGTACTAGCAGACTCAGGCGCTATCGGTGGTAGTGGTTCTCAAGAGTTCCACGTACTAGCTGAAAGCGGCGAAGACCTAATCGCATTCTCTACAGAATCTGATTACGCAGCAAACATCGAGAAAGCTGAAGCACTTGCTCCAACTGAAGAAGCTGCTGTACCAACTCAAGAGATGGAACTGGTTGATACTCCAAACGCGAAAACTATCGCAGAATTGGTAGAGCAACACGGTCTAGCAATCGAGAAAACCGTTAAGACTCTATTCGTTAAAGCTTCTGATGAAGTAGATTCAGACATCATTGCTCTAATCATCCGTGGCGACCACGAACTGAACGAAGTGAAAGCGGAAAACCTTCCACAGGTTGCTTCTCCACTAGAGATGGCTTCTGAAGAAGAAATTCGTGCACTCGTTGGCGCTGGCCCAGGTTCACTTGGCCCTGTAGGCCTAGAGCTACCATTCATCGTTGACCGCTCTGTTGCTGTAATGAGCGACTTCGGCGCGGGTGCAAACGCAGACGGTAAGCACTATTTCGGTATCAACTGGGGTCGTGACGTTGAGCTTGCTCAAGTAGAAGACCTACGTAACGTAATCGAAGGCGACCTAAGCCCATGTGGCAAAGGTACGCTTCAGCTTAAACGTGGTATCGAAGTTGGTCACATCTTCCAACTGGGTAACGTTTACTCACAAGCAATGAACTGTGGTGTACTTGGCCCTGACGGTAAGAACGTTATCCTTGAGATGGGTTGTTACGGTATCGGTGTATCACGTGTTGTTGCTTCTGCAATCGAGCAGAACCATGACAAATACGGCATCATCTGGCCAGACGCACTAGCGCCTTTCCAAGTTGCTATCGTTCCTATGAACATGCACAAGTCTGAAGAAGTTAAAGAAGCAGCTGAGAAGCTATACGCTGAACTAACAGCTATGGGTATCGAAGTACTATTCGATGACCGTAAAGAACGTCCAGGTGTAATGTTCTCTGACATCGAGCTAATTGGTATCCCTCACACTATCGTGATCGGCGACCGCTCAATGAAAGAAGGTAACTTCGAGTACAAGAACCGTCGTGCTGGTACTAAAGAAGCTGTTGCTATCGATTCAATCGTTGAACACGTTACTTCTCAATTTGCTAAATAAGCAAACTCTGTCAAGTAAGTGACCTTGCAAAGCAAATAATAGAAGGCTGCCATCTGGTGGCCTTTTTTATTCCTCCTATTCACCTTCACTCACTCTCTCATTTCTCGATAAAGTAAATAACGTAAGTTAATCCCCGGTTCATCTTTAATTACGTATATTAGGTTCATCAACTCATTAGACGCGTTTACCATTGGAGGTATCGATGGATCTTAAAAGCCTACTTAACCAAGCACTTAAGTCAGACCTTGTTAAACAAGGCACTCAGAAACTCTCACAAAGCTCATCTGGCCTAAGCGGCCCTAAACAGGGCAGTAAAGACAGTAACAAAAGTACACTTGGTCTATTAGGTGCAGGAGCAGTTGGCGGCGGGTTGCTAGGAGCTCTCATGGGCTCGAAGAAAACCAAGAAGATTGGCAAGAAGGCCGTTGGTATTGGTGGAGCAGCAGCACTTGGTGCATTGGCATACAAGGTATATAACGATTACCAAACCAAACAAGGTACACCGGACTCCTCTCCTCAAGCCACCTTTGATGAGCAAGATGCTTGTCATAACCTACTTATTCTACGCTCTATGATTGCGGCTTCTAAAGCGGACGGTCATGTCGATGAGCAAGAGATGGCTAAAATTGAACAAGCCGTCGAAAACATGGGCGCAGATTATCAGCTGACTAAGTTAGTGTCTGAAGAGCTGCACAAGACGCTCGACCCAAGCGAAATCGCTCAACTCGCAAGCTCACCGCAACAAGCCAGTGAGATCTACTTAGCCTCTTTGATTGTGGCTGATGAGCAGAACTTCATGGAAAAGGCTTATCTCAAAGAGCTCGCCAAGCAACTCAACCTTGCAGATGAAGTGAAATACCAGCTGGAGCAGCAAGTCGCGGGCTAGTCGACCAATCACTGGTTAACTGGTCACCTAATAACGTGACAAACCGAAACGCAATAAAATGAGATATTGAGCAAGGACAAACTAACTCTGATCTTCTTCAGATCCGCTTTGTTTTTGCTTATCTCTATGTGTATATTGAGATCAGTTATCATTGGGTTAGGTATAAAAATGAAAGTATACGATTGTTGTGATTTGGTACGTGAACTGTACTCTCAAATTGGTAGTGGTGACCAAGGCTACATCCCTCAAGCGATCACTTGTGCTTTAAAAACGTTAAACGACCTTGCAGCAGATGAGTCTCTTCCTAAAGAAGCTCGCGAACGCGCAGCATTTGCAGCTGCTAACCTACTCATTTCAGATTTCGAGGACTAATATGAACCTCTCTAATTTTGAAAAGATGGATCCTGTTATGTTGATGAGCATCGTCAACATGAAACTACGTGACGACTTCGGCGGAGACTTGGACCAAGTGGTTAACTTCTATGAAATCGACAAAGCAGCATTAATCTCTAAACTCGCCTCTGCGGGTTTTGAATACCTGCCAGAAGCAAAACAGTTTAGATAATGATGTAAATTCAGATTGATAAATAAAGGCCAACTCGATGTTGGTCTTTTTATAGGTATAAGTTTCAACCAACATAGCCTACAGAATATAAATTATCTCCTCTTGACTCTCTTTTTATATCTTAGACTCTAAGAACGCGCCTTGAATCGTAACGTGTAGTTGTATAGTCTACCTCAAATAGCAAATAATAAATCATCAACCAACTTGATGATCGCGAAGGATTAACAATGAAAAGACTCGGACTTTTAACAGTGTTTACTGCAGCTCTTACAGCGGGTTGTGCTTCAAATACTCAGCAAGACAATTTTCGTGAAGCCTCTTTTGAGCTGTGTAATACCGAAGTCGATATTTACTCTGTAAGCCATGATGAAAGAGTACGTATCGTCTGTTCTGATGGCTCTAAGTTCGCTTTAAACAGCGAAGATACACTAGAGGTGATGCGCGAAATCAACATCGATTACTGTGATGGCGAAGGCCTAGGTAAATTTAACGAAAGCCGTAATTACTACTCGTTCAAGTGTAAATCAGGCACCCTGCTTAGCATCAAAAAATAGAACCAACACAAACAAACACAAAGGGTTAATGTGAAAGCATTAGCCCTTTTTAGAGCCTGCCTTTCTCTACTCTCAAAACCACCAGTCACCAGATACAAAAAGGCCCCAAAAGGGACCTTTAAAAGCTCTTTTCAAAGTAGATGAGCGAAGTTCAAGGAGCTCTCACGGAGTTTGCGCTAGCAAATGAGTATGTGCGACACAGAAATTCTTTCACTCTCTAAACATTTCTATGCCAATAAAAAAGCTCCTATAGAAGGAGCCTTTTTTATTATCGTTTTTCAAAGTAGTTGTTTGAAATTCTAGGAGAGTACGCGGAGCTTACGAATGTAAGTGAACATGCTCGACAACGAAGTTCAAATTACTAATAAGAAAAAATTAAGCGTAAACCGGTAGACGCTGACAGATTTCTAGCACTTTTGCTTTTGTCGCTTCGATAACAGACTCATCACCCATGTTATCTAGGATGTCACAGATCCAACCTGCTAGCTCTTTTGCGTCTGCTTCTGAGAAACCGCGACGAGTGATAGAAGGAGAACCGATACGGATACCTGACGTTACAAACGGGCTGCGCGGGTCGTTTGGTACTGAGTTCTTGTTTACAGTGATGTTTGCTGCACCTAGTGCTGCATCTGCTTCTTTACCAGTGATGTCTTTGTTGATTAGGTCAACTAAGAACAGGTGGTTCTCTGTAGAACCTGAAACGATGTTGTAACCACGCTCAAGGAATTCAGCAACCATTGCTTTTGCGTTAGCAACTACGCGTGCTTGGTACTCTTTGAATTCTGGCTCTAGTGCTTCTTTGAACGCTACTGCTTTACCAGCGATAACGTGCATTAGAGGACCACCTTGGCCGCCAGGGAATACTGCTGAGTTCAGCTTCTTGTAAAGATCTTCGCCTTCGTTAGAAAGGATTAGACCGCCACGTGGGCCTGCTAGCGTTTTGTGCGTTGTTGTTGTAACAACGTGCGCGTGTGGAACTGGGTTCGGGTAAACACCTGCTGCGATTAGACCAGCTACGTGAGCCATATCTACGAATAGGTAAGCACCTACTTTGTCCGCGATCTCACGCATGCGCTTCCAATCACAGATTTGAGAGTAAGCAGAGAAACCACCGATGATCATCTTAGGCTTGTTCTCGATAGCCAGCTTTTCCATCTCTTCGTAATCGATTTGACCTGCTTCGTCGATACCGTAAGGGATGATGTTGTAAAGCTTACCAGAGAAGTTTACTGGAGAACCGTGAGTTAGGTGACCACCGTGCGCTAGGCTCATACCTAGAACGGTATCGCCTGCGTTCAGTAGCGCCATGTATACAGCGTTGTTTGCTTGAGAGCCTGAGTGAGGCTGTACGTTAGCGTACTCAGCACCAAACAGCTCACATGCACGTTCAATTGCTAGAGTTTCAACTTTATCTACGTACTCACAACCACCGTAATAACGCTTGCCTGGGTAGCCTTCAGCGTATTTGTTTGTTAGCTGAGAACCTTGAGCTTCCATTACACGTGGGCTTGTGTAGTTTTCTGAAGCGATAAGTTCGATGTGCTCTTCCTGACGAAGAGTTTCTTCTTGGATAGCTGCGAATAGATCCGCATCGTAATCAGCAATGTTCATGTCACGCTTAAGCATCTGTATCTCCTGACTCAGATTGTACTGAAAGTTTCAAAAAAACCACACAATGACCGAAAGCAAACGTTTCCGTCACCATTTTGATGTGACGCATTCTACAGAATTTGATCTGGGTCATAAAGAGCTAATTGCAATTTTATCATGCAGTTTTTTCATAATCACAAATAAGATTCATCATGGTTATCGGCTTATCCAACCAAAGATGTCCCTTACTGTCAATTTTACGATTTACACCCTGTAAAACGCAGATTACATAGGTTTACCTTAATTTTGGACCTCTAGCTACCGAAAGCTTAAGTTTTTAACTACTATGCACGCCTTTATTGATTAGGTAATTATTAAAACGATGGAAAAACACTCACGTAAAGAAGATTGGATTGCAGTCCTGACGGGCACGTTTTTAGTAGCGTTAGGCGTCTTCTTTTTACAGTCTGCGAATCTGCTTACCGGTGGTACAACTGGTTTGGCTCTACTGTTGAGTCAATTTTTGCCTGTAACCTTTGGTATTTTATACTTTGCCGCTAACTGTCCATTCTATTTATTAGCATGGAAGCGTTTTGGCTGCAGCTTTGCGATCAGCAGTGCAATTTCCGGCGCTTTAGTGTCTGTATTTGCCGATCATTTATACTTGGTTATTTCGCTCGAAGTTCATAATGAGATCTACTGCGCCGTTGCCGGTGGCTTATTGATGGGCTTAGGTATGCTGATTCTGTTCCGTCATCGTTCTAGCCTGGGTGGCTTCAACGTCTTGTGTTTGTTTATTCAAGATCGCTACGGCATCTCAGTGGGTAAAACTCAAATGGCGATCGACGCGTGTATTCTGTTTGCCTCGTTCTTCTTTGTATCGCCTTGGGTGATTGCAGTGTCAGTGCTAGGTACAGCGGTATTGAATATCGTACTAGCGATGAATCATAAGCCAACGCGCTATTCTGTGAACTACGCGTCTTAATACCAGCTATCCAATCAATGAATTACTAGCTGTCTTTCATAACGAAAACAGCTAGTATTTAGCTTTTGCGCACCCTATCCAGCACAAATAGCTCACTTAAAGATTAGACAGATTGAATAAATGTAAGTGGAGCAATCCAAAGCCTTGATGGTAAGCTTATGACCAACTGGGATACTAAAGGTCATGCGCTTGATTTTTTGATCAGGTAGACCCTAATAAAGTGAACTGACTAGCTAGCCCTCAATCAACAAAATACGAGTCTCGTAAGGACGCAATACTTGATAATGCGATGTTACTGAATCGTCTGTCTCTTGATAGTTAGAAAGCAAGCACTTGACATTTGTCATCTCAAAACGCTCAGGTAAAGCACATTCTGTCTCTTCACCATAATAGTTATTAATGCATAGTAGAGTTTGCTCTTCACTCTCGCGAGAATACGCAAATACCGATGGATGCTCAGGTAGCAAATCTTGATAACTACCATGCGTAATCACAGGCACTTCTTTACGAAGTTCAATCAAACTCTTGTAGAAATAGAACACCGAATCTTTATCTTTCAGAGCTTGCCCTGCATTGATCTCAGGGTAGTTGTTCGCAACATCCAGCCATGGCTGAGCTTTTGAAAAGCCCGCGTGCGCTTCGCTATTCCATTGCATCGGTGTACGAGAGTTATCACGAGACTTCTGCGCTAGAATCGCCATCATATCTTGATGATCCACGCCATCGCGATTAACCATGATATCGTACATGTTAGTACTCTCTACATCGCGATACTGACTGATTTCGGTATAATCTGGGTTCGTCATACCAATCTCTTCACCTTGATAGATATAAGGTGTGCCTTGCATCATGTGGATAGACGCCGCCAGCATTTTAGCCGACTCAACACGGTAGTTCTTGTCATCACCTAAACGGCTCACCACTCGCGGTTGGTCATGGTTACACCAAAACAGTGCACCCCAGCCTTTCCCATTTAAGCCTGTTTGCCAATGGTTGAAGATCGATTTGAGTTTTAAGAAATCAAATGGTGCATTGGTCCATTTCTCACCATTGGTGTAATCTACCTTAAGATGGTGAAAGTTAAACACCATCGATAACTCGCTGTTATCAATTTTGGAATACTGCTGACAGTGCTCCAATGTGGTTGAGGACATCTCGCCTACTGTCACGCTGCCATATTTCTGGAATACCGCTTCGCTAATCTCTTTTAAATATTCATGCACACGCGGGCCGTCTGTGTAAAAACGGCGACCATCACCGATATCATCATTAGGGAAATCTTGCTGCTTTGAAATCAGGTTAATCACGTCCAAGCGGAAGCCGTCGACGCCCTTCTCAGCCCAGAAGCTGATAACGTCTTTCACTTCTTCACGCACGACCGGATTCTCCCAGTTCAGGTCGGCCTGCTCCTTGGCAAACAGGTGAAGGTAATATTGACCAGTCGCTTCGTCTAACGCCCATGCATTACCGCCAAATTTGGATTGCCAGTTAGTTGGTGCTTGGCCGTTTACAGGCTCTTTCCAAATGTAGTAATCACGATAAGGGCTTTTTTTATCACCCAATGCAGATTGGAACCATGCATGCTCAGTGGAGGTATGGTTAACCACAATATCCATCACGATACGAATCCCACGCTGATGCGCTTCAGCCAGCAACAGATCGAAATCTTCCATGGTGCCAAATTGAGGGTTAATCGCGTAGTAATCTGAAATATCATAGCCGTTATCGATCATGGGTGATGCGTATACTGGAGTTAACCAAATCGCATCAACACTCAAGTGTTTGAGGTAGTCCAGTTTCGAAATGATCCCTTTGATATCACCAGTACCTTTACTACCGCTGTCACAAAAGCTCTTTGGGTAGATTTGATAGATGGTTGCGGTTTTCCACCAGCTTTCATCATGTTCAGTCATCGCCATCTCTAACACTCACTTACCAAAAAATAATAAATAAAAATCACCATGTTCACATGGTCGATAGAAGTCGTTTCTAAGGAAAAAAGCGATGACTGGATTGAAGTCACCGCTGATATGATGCACTACGCGTTTGCTGTTTCGAGCTCACCTTTTGACTGTGCACGCTTATAGAAGAACAGCGTTAAGGTCACTGGCAATACAATCGCCACCAACATCGCCACTAAATAAACAGACCAATATTGCGGTTGAATCGACAAGATACCCGGCAAGCCGCCCACACCGATGCCGTTCGCCATCACGCCTGCGCTACCACAAATAGCAGCTGCTACGGCACTACCAATCATTGCGCTCAGCATTGGGAATTTGTATTTAAGGTTGATGCCGTACATCGCAGGCTCTGTCACACCTAAATAGGCAGAGATTGCAGCTGGAACCGAGATGTCTCGCTCACCTTCGCGTTTACTCAAGATAATGATGCCAACAACCGCTGAAGCTTGTGCAATGTTAGATAGCGCAATCAGAGGCCAAATTGGTGTGCCGCCTAAGTCTTGCATCAACTGCAAATCGACTGCGTTAGTCGTATGATGAATACCCGTGATAACCAAAGGTGCGTAAAGGAAGCCAAATATCACTGAACCAAGAATCGCAAAGTCTCCGGTCATGGCTGCTTTCGCTGCGAATGCGACGCCATCACCTAGCATACGGCCGAATGGACCAATAAAGGCGTGAGCCAGAATCACAGACAAAATGATCGACACAAATGGCACAACTACAAGGTACAAGTAAGCTGGCACGATGCGCTTAAGGTTGGTTTCAATGAAGGCTAATGCCACACCCGCGAGCATCGCAGGGATCACCTGTGCTTGGTACCCAACTTTCTCAATCACAAAAAAGCCAAAGTCCCACACTTCAGGAACGGCTTTACCTATCATGTAAGCGTTCATAAGCTGCGGCGACACTAAGGTCACACCGAGCGTGATACCCAAAATAGGGGTTCCGCCGAGCTTCTTAACCGTCGCCCAACACACACCAACCGGTAGGAAGAAGAAAATCGCTTCGCCAATCAGCCATAAGAAAGAGTGAACGGTTGCCCAGAATTGGCTGATTTCAACTAAGGTTTTGCCATCGAACATGCGAATGTCGCCAATCACATTACGGAAACCAAGAATCAAACCACCAGTAATAATGGCAGGCAGCAGTGGCACAAAAATTTCGGCTAAATGGGAGATACCACGCTCAAGGAAGTTCATGTTCTGACGAGCAGCCAATTTCGCTTCATCTTTTGATGAGGCCTCTTTGCCCGTTTGCTCAATCAGCAGTGCATACACTTCGTCAACTTCGGTGCCAATCACCACTTGAAATTGGCCTGCGTTAGTAAAGCAGCCTTTTACTAGCTTGAGCTTTTCGAGTTCTACTTTATTTGCCTGATCTGTCTCATTCAATACGAAACGTAGTCGAGTCAGACAGTGGCTGACACTCGCAATATTCTCTTTACCACCAACTAACTCGATAAGACGCGCAATATCTTGCTTCGCTATCTTACTCATACTACCCCACCCTGGTTTTATTCAATGACTCATCTAAATCATTGAGTCATAACCACTCAGATTCAGACCTGATGGGAACATTCCCAAAATTGGTTATTATAATACCTAGCTGAATGAAAAATTAAAATGGGAACAGTCCCATTAATTGAAAAGGATCACAATCTAATTTTCATCTAAGCGGCTCAGTTTCGCTTAGTTGAGTAGATTATTGAATCGGTGATTGGGTGTGATGAGAGATCACTGTGTTACCTAAAAGTTGAGAGATCAATAGATTAGCGGCTAGTTTACCCGCCGATTGGTAGCCCGGGTCAATACTAAAGACCCGAGGGAATAAGAAAGAAAGAAGATCGTTACCGCCGACGCCAGTCACCACCACATCTTCACGTTGTCGTTCTTGCAAGCGCTTGATGACCCCAAGAGCAAGAGTATCGCTGGCACAGACAATCGCTTGAGTCGTTGGAGTGAGTACTTCATCCACTAACTGATAAGCGCTTTCATGATGAAGTTGACCAGTACGATAGTTCGCTATCACTCCACTGCGCTCGCACCAATCGAGGTAAGCCTTTAGACGAAGTTCACCGGTTGATTTATCACTAGGATCCACTCCAACAAAACCGATATCAGAGATCCCCTGATCCGTTAAATACGCCAACGCCCGATTGATCACCTGCTGGTTGTCATAGTTAATCGAGGTTACGTTCTCTGTGTCCAGCGCAATGACCACTGCTTTGTGTCCCCACGCTTCGATCGCAGGAATATCGCAATCCGTAAAACCAAACACAATGATTCCATCAACATTACGGCGCTTTAGAACCTGCAGGTGCTCGTTGGCTTTTTCTCTGTCGAGCTGGCTTTCCATGATCACGACATCGTAGCCCGCTTGGTACAACTCAGACAGCATGGTGCTGACGGCTTTGTTTTCAGAAGGAGAATCCAAACGAGAGATGATCACGCCAATCACTTTTTGGCTGCCACCACGCATCGACTGCGCAGACTTTGAAGGCGTATACCCAGATTCTTGAATTACTCTTTCTACCCTTTCACGGGTTTCAGGTTTCACTTTAGGATCATTGGTCAGAACGCGAGATACGGTCGACTTACCAACACCAGACAGCTTAGCAATATCAAGAATAGTGAGTTTTTTGCTCATAATAAGTCTAACGTCAAAGGAAGGAAAAGAAGCAGTGAGGGCATACTCCCTCACTTAACTGTTTGTAAATTTTTGCGATTAAAGATGGCTTACTTGCTGCAGTTTCGATACACCACACGACCAAGTTCTAGGCGTGCGTTATCACCTTTGGTACGTAAAGTAACGCTGTTGATTAACTCTCCAGTACCATCATCTAAGATGTACTTGGTTCCAGAACCAGCCGCTACTTGAGTCAGACGGTATTCATTTTCAGGTAAACGTAATACCGCTTTTTCATTATCAAGGTAAGCCACTTCAAATGAAACGTCAGACTCACATTGATAAGTCACGAATTGATTGTCCGATGTAGCACTGTCAGGCGCTGCTGATTTAGAGCAACCCATTAATGCTAACGTACATAGAGATGCTACTAACATAGCTTTCATACTTCGTTCCTCATCTTTATACCGTTGAAGGTAGTGAAATGTCTTAGCCTTTTAGGAAAGCAGGCACGTCCGCAATGCTATCAAGGACAACACTTGCCAAGGCTTCACCCTTTTCAGTGATTGGTTTACCGGTTCTTACCAATACCTTAGTACCAACACCTGCCGCTTCTGCAGCCATCATGTCTTCAGCTTTATCGCCGATCATTACAGAGTTAGCCATATCAATCTTGAGAAAGTCGCGCGCAGAAATGAACATACCAGGCTTTGGCTTACGACACTCACAATCTTGCTTGTAGTCACCAATGCCATGTTCAGCGTGGTGAGGGCAGTAGTAAATACCATCTAACTCAACGCCATTATCGACAAAGTTCCAATCCATCCACTGCGTTAAAGAGAGAAAACGGTCTTCACTAAACATGCCGCGAGCAATACCAGACTGGTTCGTCACAAGCACCAATAAATAACCCATATCTTTAAACGCTTTCGCCGCTTCAAACACACCATCGATGTATTCAAAATCATGCTCATCATGTACGTAGCCGTGATCAACGTTAATCACACCATCACGATCTAAAAAAACAGCAGGTTTAGACAAAATTTTGTTCTCTATCAACTCTCTATTAATCATTAATTATTACACGCTTTATTTGCTTCATCACTATCTATTTAGTTTTGCGCTCGTTAACGATTTGTTTCCACCTCGGCAATACAATCTACGTTTAGCCATCTAGACGTAAAAATATCTATTGACTTAGATCACGGAACACCATAGCATCATCCGTAAATCGAGCGAGCTATCGACATATTATTCTGTTCTACCTGCACGGGTTTCTCTATGATTAAAGTGAATCAAGTCAATAAGGTTTTTTATCAAGGCACTAAAGAGATCAATGCCTTAATTGATATCAACCTCCACATTCCTCAAGGTCAAATCTTTGGAGTCATCGGCTCTTCAGGTGCAGGCAAAAGTACTCTAATCCGCTGTGTAAATATGTTGGAAGCCCCAACTTCAGGTGAAGTGATTGTTGACGGTATCGACCTAACAAAGCTCAGCAAATCAGAACTGAGCGAAGCACGCCGTAACATCGGCATGATTTTCCAGCACTTCAACCTGCTGTCTTCTCGTACTGTATTTAACAATGTAGCACTGCCTCTAGAGCTAGCAGGTAAAGATAAAGCGGTTATTGAAGCGAAAGTCAGTGAGCTCCTTGAACTGGTTGGCCTTGCAGACAAGCGTGATACTTACCCTGCAAATCTAAGTGGCGGTCAAAAGCAGCGTGTCGCGATTGCTCGTGCACTGGCATCAGACCCGAAAGTACTACTGTGTGATGAAGCGACCAGCGCTCTGGATCCTGCAACTACTCAATCGATTCTTGAACTACTGCGTGAAATCAACCGTAAGCTACACATTACTATTCTGCTTATTACGCATGAAATGGATGTGGTGAAGAGCATCTGTCACGAAGTGGCGATCATCGGTGGTGGTGAATTGGTAGAGAAAGGCACGGTTGGCGACATCTTTGCGCATCCTAAGACTGAGTTAGCGCATCAATTTATTCGTTCAACCTTAGATCTAACGATCCCTGAAGATTACCAAGCACGCTTGCAAGAAACTCGAGTAGATGGCAGTTACCCTCTGGTACGCCTTGAGTTCACAGGTGCAACCGTTGATGCTCCACTAATGACGCAAATCGCTCGTAAATTTAATATCGATGTCAGCATTCTAAGTTCTGATCTTGATTACGCTGGCGGCGTGAAGTTCGGCATGATGGTAGCTGAACTGTTCGGCAACGAAGCAGATGATAATGCTGCTATCCATTTCCTACGCGATAACAATGTAAAAGTAGAGGTGCTTGGTTATGTCCTTTAGTTTCAACGAGATTGCTGACTGGATCAGCCTTAACGGTAACCTTCTATTAGAAGCAACTGGCGAAACACTTTACATGGTTGCTGTGGCAGGCATTGTTGGCTTTGCTGTCGGTATTCCCCTAGGCGTGATTCTACACACCACCAAAAAAGGCAGTTTGCTAGAAAACACTAAGCTTAACCAAATTCTTGGTGCGGTAGTCAACGTAGGCCGTTCAGTACCTTTCTTGGTATTGATGGTTGCGATTATCCCACTGACTAAGATGCTGATTGGTACCTTTATCGGTACAACAGCGGCAATTGTTCCACTGACTATTGGCGCAATCCCATTTGTTGCTCGTCTTATCGAAAGTGCACTGCTTGAAGTACCAACAGGTCTTGTAGAAGCAGCGCAATCAATGGGCGCGACACCAACACAAATCATTAGCAAAGTTCTGCTTCCTGAAGCACTACCGACTATTATCAACTCAGTAACCATCACACTCGTTACCCTAGTGAGCTACTCAGCAATGGCAGGTACGGTTGGCGGTGGCGGCCTAGGCGATGTGGCTATTCGTTACGGATTCCACCGTTACGATGTGACCATCATGGCAGTGACCGTAGTAATGTTGATTGTGCTTGTACAAATTATTCAATCGATCGGTGATTCATTAGTTCGCCGCGTTGACCACAGATAAAACTCAGCGTTTATACGCAAACAAACTAACAACAGAGTCGTCTGAACCAAATTAAATAGATTTATTAAAAGGAGATTATTATGAAATTTAGCCTTAAAGGTTTACTAACTATCGCAGCGGCAGCTTCAGCGCTAGTTCTAGCAGGTTGTGGTGATAAAGAAGTCGACACTTCTAAAGTAAAAGTGGGCGTAATGGCAGGTGCTGAAGCTCAGGTTGCAGAAGTTGCAGCTAAAGTAGCGAAAGAGAAGTACGGCCTAGATGTCGAACTAGTAACGTTCACTGATTACGTAACACCAAACGCAGCACTAGATGACGGTTCTATCGACATCAACGCATTCCAACATGCACCGTACCTAGATCAGCAAGTAGCTGACCGTGGTTACAAACTGACAATCGCTGGTAACACGTTTGTTTACCCAATTGCTGGTTACTCTAAAGAAGTGAAATCGGTAGACGAAATCCAAGATGGCGCGCGCATCGCTGTACCAAACGATCCGACAAACCTAGGTCGTTCTCTACTGCTTCTTGAGCAACAAGGTCTACTTGAGCTTCGTGAAGGCGCAGGTCTTCTTGCAACAGTGCGTGACATCGTTAAGAACCCTAAGAACCTAACGATTGTTGAGCTAGACGCAGCACAACTACCACGCTCTCTTGATGACGTAGCACTGTCTATCATCAACACAACTTACGCGAGCTCTATCAACCTTACTCCACAAAAAGATGGCGTATTCGTTGAAGACAAAGAGTCTCCATACGTGAACCTCATTGTGTCTCGTGAAGAGAACCTAAACGCTGAGAACGTACAAAACTTCGTTAAAGCTTACCAAACTGAAGAAGTGTACAAAGCAGCTTCTGACATCTTCCAAGGTGGCGTAGTTAAAGGCTGGTAATCTGCCTCGCTTCACTACCCTATAGATACCAAAAGGGGCTGACATTGTGTCAGCCCCTTTTTCGATCACTAGAAGCTCACTTATGAGCCTGCCACGCTAAAAATATCGTCGTTACTTTAGCTGATCCCAAGAGATGTTTGATACCAGACGGCAATCATCACACTTGAAATAGAAAATATCGTGGATCGGCGCATCTAGCAGCCATTCGCCACCACATTGCGGACATTTACGCTCTTTTTCGTCTTTCAAACTAATGCCACCCACACGGTACAAGTAGTAGTAAGTAGGAATCTTAGTCAGATATTCAATACGTCCTCTCAAGCCCCAACCGCGTTTGAACAGTACGCTTTTGGTATCGCTGATTTCCGTCAAGGTCGCGTGTTCAGCTTGACAACCACCACCCATTTGTACTTCATCACAAGCTTGCCATTCCGTCTGCCATTTCAGCACGGCTTTATGGTCGCCATTGAAGGTAGGTGGGTTACGGTATAGTGGGATCGGCAACAAGCTATCACCACTGCGTAGCGGTGAGCAGGTATGCACAAAAGTGGTGTACAGTACTTGCCAACTAGGCGCTTCATCTTCAGCCACTTCTTCTGAGTTCAAATCTCGACCCAGCAAGCGCATTTTAGGAGTCAGCAGGCTCGCATTAGACAGACGATCTAAGCACACTTTCACAAAATCTGAGTGATTACGCGGGTGTAAGCTATCTTGCTCTGGGCAGACAACACGAACGTAAAACTCGCCGTCACCCATAACGATAGGAAACTCACGGCCTAGCACTTGTCCGTTATAACGCAGTGCATCCATTAAGCCATTCACCGCCTTGTCGACAGCGCTTACCGTTGTGTTATCAAAACACTCAAATTGAAGTTCTAGTACGTACATCTATCTATACCGCAGGTTGTAACTTTTCTAAAAACTCAGCCAATGTCTCAGCGAGTACATCACGATTTTTGGTGCCTAAGCGCTCTAAAATCACGTTGCCAGTTAAGTTACAAATAGAGATAACATCCAGCTCTGCATCAGTCGCTGCGATGAAAACCGTCGGTTTCAGCTTTAAGCGACGCTGCGTCACTAGGTGACCTAGAATGTTTTCTTGCAGGCATTCGAAGTCTTCATCACTCCAAATCTGCAAAAGAGTCAGCTCATTGCCGTCAAAAGT